>USMP01000060.1 GCA_900555795.1 uncultured Eubacteriales bacterium | reverse complement strand
CCGATCTCGTCAAAGGGGATCACCGCATAGATCATGACCAGAAATACCGCCGCGAAAATTGCCAGCACCAGCTTCCGCCGCCCGTCCAGCATGGGCACGTCCCCGCCGGTCCTGCCGGTAAACTTGTGGGACAGGCCCGCCACCAGGGACCGCTCCGGGTGGCTGCGCACCTTGGCGGCGTAGGCCATGACGTACCAGATGGCCGCCGCGTCAAACACCACCAGCATCACCAGCCGCAGCCCCAGCCCGTCCCCCAGGCTCACCCCCGCGAAGCCGGAGGCGATGCCTGTGGCGAAGGGGTTTACCGTGCTGGCCAGCACCCCCGCGCCGCTGCCCAGCAGCACCACGGCGATTCCCACCAGGGCGTCGTAGCCCGCGGAGATGAACACCGGGATCAGCAGGGGGTAGAAGGCCATAGTCTCCTCCCACATGCCGAAGGAGGTGCCGCCCAGGCTGAAAAGGATCATCAGCACCGGGATCAGCAGGATCTCCTTGCCGCCCAGCGCTCCCACCACCCGGCTCACCCCCGCGTCGATGGCGCCGGTTTTCATCACCACCCCCAGAAAGCCGCCCACCATCAGGATGAACAGCGCCACATCCACCGCGTCATAAAAGCCCTCAAAGGACGCCAGGATCACGTCCCCCGGCCCCTGGGGCTGCTGCTCCACCTGGTGGTATGTCCCCGCCGCCGGCGCGCCGTCCTCCCCGTGGGCGTAGCTGCCCGCCGGGATCAGCCAGGTGGCCGCCGCCACCAGGATCAGCAGGATAAACAGGATCGTATAGGCTGTGGGCATGCGAAAGTTCTTCATAACATTCCTCCATTCAGCAATAGTCTGCGCAGGAGGTCCCGCGGTATACATTCTTTTCTTGAAAGAAAAGAATCAAAAGAACTTTTTGGGCAAAGGGCGCCTTTGCCCTTTGCGCAGTCTCACCCCAAGCCGTAGGCAAAAGGGGAAGCGTTGCAGAATGTAAAAATTCTGCAACGCTTCCCCGAATCAACACTTTACCTTTTCGTTTCCTTTAGTCTTTCACCTTACCCACCCGGCTGTAGTTGGGACACACCTGTATTTTCGTCTATTTGCAGAAAATCAAGTACCCGGTTCAAAACAGAATCAGCGTTAAGAATCTGATACGCTGTAGAACCACCTTGGATCGTTACCCGATTCCACTCGCCCAGAGTGATCGTCTTAACCCTTCCTCCGTCACTAACAGAGAGCTGTAGCGTAACAAGACCAGTTGGTATCCCATCTATTGTGGTATACGGAATTACTTCAACGGCGGCCTTGCTCTGGTTCAATATCTGTATAAGTCCGCCCTCATCGATAGTAGGAACCGCCTGAGATGGATAGAAATAGCCAAAGTTCTCCCACGTATCCGCTCGATACATAATCGAAATGATATTGCTGTCTTTGACATTGCGTATCAGTGGTTTCGGCCAAATATATGCCCCGCATAAAATTAGAACGATAGCCCAAAAGCCGCATTTGCTAAGTTTCCTTTTCTTCCTTTTCATCAGCGCTTAAACCAACTCATATTGCTCATCATAAATCGTATGATAGATGGGCCCTTCAATAACTCCCGCAGCATCATAATAGTCATTATACAGCCAATCCGATGGATCATCATAGTGCGGCGAGAGCATTTCTTCATTCAAAAATGTTTCCGTTTGGTACCCGCCGCTTGGATACGCATCATGAGTCTGCTGAGTAAAGTTTGTATTCAGCCACGCCTTGCATGTGGCAACATACGGATCATTTCCAACGCCGTTCTCAACATTCCAATATGTAACCCTGTAAACGGCATCGTATGTCACAATTATTTGGATAGCACCGTATCCATTCCCTGCAGTAACTTCATCTGCACCAAGAGCAATTGCCAAAGTCTCCAATGCACTGTAACCGAACTGGTATGCGGAAACGGTTTTACTTAGTCCCCCTACACAATCGAGCAAAAAGTTTACAATTGCGCTGGCTGTTTCCGATGCATTTTCCGTCTCATCGGAAAACTCGCAGTTAAAGTTCCAATACTTGATATAAGAATCTGTAAACTGCTGTCCAAAATCTGTGTAATAGTCATCCCAGTATTCCGTTCTCCCTCGAGTGCTGGCACTATTGTTCGATGTAGGCGAGAATACTGATAAACCAAAAGAATCATTTCCCATGGCTATCTGCCCATCAACAACGCTCGTAATCCTTCCTACTAATTCAGCCGGAAAGCCGAATTCATCAAGAGCATCTGCCGAAAAATTGTCAATATCAACATCATTTCGCTCGACATGAAGAAAAGTTCTGCTTTCTTCGTTGGCTGATCCAACTCTTAGTAAATAATCCTTTTGGGAAAGAAAATATAAATCTTCGTCATCAGTTTCTGTGGCAACGACCACACGACCAACTTCCTGGGCATTGATATCTTGTGCAACGTTGGTTCTAACTGTACTAGCCACTTCTGTATACTGACCATGACCGTCAAATTGGACAAAAATTTCGTTATTAGCCGGTGTTACAAAGACGGCTGCAGCAAACGCTTCCGGACTTGTACTGATGACCATCGCCAGCACCATTATCGTACTGATAATTTTCACTTTGGCTCGCTTCATATAAGGCCTCTCCTTTCCTATCATACGCATTCTCTACAGCGGCAGGCCCTTTTCCCGCCGGTTTACGTCTCTGACCGCAATGACCAGATTGACAACCGTTAAACCGATCGCCGCCCCTATAATAATCATACAAGCCAGCATCTGAGGACGGGACGCCTGGGCCAGATTCAGATGGGTTACAGGAATAATGCCGAGGGATGATTGGACACAGAACAGGAACAGCGCGATGGACGTGCCGTAGGCGGCCAGGTGGAGTTTGCTCCCCTTGATCTCCGCGAGGGTAATGCCTGTCTCCTTATAATTGATCAGCATGCAGACAATGGGCAGCGTGCTGTCCAGCAGGATGCACCAATGGTACGACATGTCCAAAACTCGCTTGAGTACCACGGTGCCCAAAATGTACACATGTATGAAAAGTCCCCAAAAGGTCATATGCGTCTCCTTCTCCCGATGGACGGAAGCAAGCCCGCTCCGCGGTCATGCAAGGGCCATCGTGTCCTGAAACATGGGACTCCCCTCCCCTCTATATGTCCATTATACACCATTATATGCATTTATCCAAATAAATTTTTTGTTAAAATTGTCCAATATCCTGATTTGTATTTTTAGGTATAGAATTAATTTTTTAATCAAAACGCATTGGGACACCCCCCATTTTCCCGCTTCATAGCGTTAAATAGCGAAATCCCCCTTGACAAACCAAAAGAATAGGTGTACACTCCACCGCAAGTGAATCAGAAAAGCGATGACGAAGACGGACGAGACGGTTTTGCTTGCAGAGAGCCGGGGGCGGTGGAAGCCCGGCAGCAGAAGGTCTCATGTTCCCATCCCTTCCGAGCTGGAGGTCCGAACGCCCCCCGGGCAAGTAGACGCCTCCCGTGACTGCCGCGTGAGAGCATAGGGCTTGCTGGAGTCCGAGAGCGGCGCTTCTTTCAGAGGCGCAATTTGAGTGGTACCGCGGGTACATAACTTGGTTATGACTCGTCTCAAAGAGGAATCTTTGGGACGAGTTTTTTTGTTGCCAACCGGCACACATCTCTCGGTTCGGCTTTTTCTCATTCACGGGACAATATTTTCAGGAGGACACACCATGGAGACCAATCGCGTAGCCAGTCAGCTGGCGGAGATCGCCTTCCGCATCCGGGAGATGCGGGGCATCTGCGGCTTCTCCGAAGCGGAGATGGCCCAAAGAACGGACACCACCCCGGAACAGTATGAGACCTATGAGCGCGGCGGCGCGGATCTGCCCTTTACCTTTATCCACAAGTGCGCCCTGGCCTTCGGCATCGGCATTACCGACCTGCTGGAGGGCCACAGCGCCCACCTCAGCAGCTACACCGTGACCCGCCGGGGCCAGGGCCAGCAGACCGCCAAGGAGCCCGGCATTGAGATTTCGAACCTGGCGCCCTTCTTCCGCAACAAGCTGGCGGAGCCCTACTACGTCACCTATGACTACGACGAGAGCCAGCAGCACCGTCCCATCCACCTCACCACCCACTCCGGCCAGGAGTTCGACATCATCCTCTCCGGCCAGCTGAAGGTCCAGGTGGGGGACCACACGGAAATCCTGAACGAGGGGGACAGCATCCTCTACAACTCCTCCACCGCATGATCGCTGTGGGCGGCCGCCCCTGTGTGTTCTGCGCCGTGGTGGTTTCCGGGGAAAAGACCGACGAGCGGGCCGTGCGGGAGAGCATTGTCCAGGCCCGCACCAGCGAGGACTATGTGGTCAGCCCCTTCCTCCACGCCGTGGAGGACGAGAAGGGCGTGCTCCAGTCCCTCACCTTCCCGGGGGCCGACCGGTTCAACTTCGCCTTTGACTGTGTGGACGCCATTGCCGCCAAGTACCCGGAGAAGCTGGCCATGCTCCACCTGGACCACAACAAGACGGAGCGGCGCTTCACCTTTGAGGATATGTCCCGTGCCTCCAGCCGGGCGGCCAACTACTTCAAGGCCCTGGGCATCAAGCGGGGGGACCGGGTGATGCTGGTGCTCAAGCGCCACTACCAGTTCTGGTTCGCCATTCTGGGTCTCCACAAGCTGGGGGCCATCGCCGTGCCCGCCACCAACCTGCTGCAGGAGCACGACTTCACCTACCGCTTCAACGCCGCCGGCGTCAGCGCCATTCTCTGCACCGCTGACGGGGACGTGGCCCACCAGGTGGAACTGGCGGAGAAGGACAGCCCCACCCTCGCCACCAAGATTTTGGTGGGGGGCAGCCGGGAGGGCTGGCACGACTTTGACGAGGAGTACACTCTCTACCGCAGCAAGTTCGAGCGCACCGCCGACGCCCCCTGCGGCAACGACCTGATGCTGATGTTCTTCACCTCCGGCACCACCGGCTACCCCAAGATCGCCGCCCACAACTATAAATATGCCCTGGGCCACTACATTACCGCCCGCTACTGGCACTGCGTCCACGCCGACGGCCTCCACTTCACCATCAGCGAGACGGGCTGGGGCAAGGCCCTGTGGGGCAAGCTGTACGGCCAGTGGCTGTGCGAGGGGGCCGTGTTCACCTACGATTTCGACAAGTTCGACGCCGCCGACATCCTGCCCCTCTTCGCCAAATACCATATTACCACCTTCTGCGCCCCCCCCACCATGTACCGCATGCTCATCAAGCAGGATCTGAGCCAGTACGACCTGAGCAGCATCCGCCACGCCACCACCGCCGGCGAGGCCCTGAACCCGGAGGTCTTCCGCCAGTTCGAGGCCCAGACGGGCCTGCAGATCTACGAGGGCTTCGGCCAGACCGAAACCACCCTCACCATCGGCAACCTGGTGGGCAATCCCCAGAAGATCGGCTCCATGGGCAAGCCCATCCCCACCTACGACCTGGTACTGGTGGACGCCGACGGCAACGAGGTGGCCCGGGGCGAAAACGGCGAAATCTGTGTGCGGGCGGAGAAGGACGGCTCTGTCCCCTGCGGTCTCTTTGCCGGCTACTACCGGGATGAGAAGCAGACGGACGAGGTCTGGCACGACGGGCTGTACCACACCCGGGACGTGGCCTGGCAGGACGAGGACGGCTACCTCTGGTATGTGGGCCGGGCCGACGACGTCATCAAGTCCTCCGGCTACCGCATCGGGCCCTTTGAGATTGAGTCCGTCATCATGGAACTGCCCTACGTGCTGGAGTGCGGCGTCTCCGCCGCCCCCGACGAGATCCGGGGCCAGGTGGTGAAGGCCAGCATTGTGCTGGTCCCCGGCAAGGAGGGCACCGAGGAGCTGAAAAAAGAAATTCAGACCTACGTCAAGCAGCACACCGCCCCCTACAAGTATCCCCGGATCGTCGTGTTTAAGGACGAACTGCCCAAAACCATCAGCGGCAAGATCATGCGGAACAAGCTGTAAGGGCTTGTTCCGCCTCCCCGGGGCGGCCCAGCCAATGTTTTTTGCTTCACAGCGTTAAATAGTGAAAAAAGCACTTGACCTTTTCCCCCTCGATATGGTAATATAGTACCGCAATTGAATAGCGGCCTATGGGCCGCCCCAAAAACTGTGACGGAGAGGGCTCCGGAGGTAGTTTTTCAGAGAGTCGGCGGTTGGTGTGAGCCGATAAAACGAACCCGTGAGTTTGTAGCTCCTGAGTTGGAAGGAAGAAACCGGCGTCAGCCGGGAGTAGAACCTTCCCGTGACTGCCGCGTGAGGGCATAGGGCTTATTGGAGCCCGACGAGGGGCGTCGGAGCACCGGCGCAATTTGAGTGGTACCGCGGGTAGTTATATACTCGTCTCAAAGATTACCGTATCTTTGAGGCGAGTTTTTCTTTTGCCTCAAAGGCAGATCAAAGGAGGAACACCCCATGAAGCAGCAAACCACCGCCGGACTGGATCTGAAACTCCAGGAGATGGCCGCCCGTATCCGGGACCTGCGGGAGATTGTATGCCTCTCCCCGGAGGACATGGCCCGCCTCACCGACGTATCCCTGGAGGAATACACCGCCTGCGAGGCCGGGGAGCGGGATCTGAACTTCGCCTTCATCTACCGCTGCGCCCAGGCCTTTGGCGTGGACGTGACGGACATCATCGAGGGCGCCAGCCCACGGCTGAGTAACTACACCCTCACCCGGGCCGGGGAGGGCCAGCACATCGAGCACGCCCACGGCATGACCTACTTCAATATGGCCGCCCGGTTCAAAAAGCGGGTGGCGGAGCCCCTGTACGTGGTGGCGGAGTACAGCGACGAGGCCCAGCTGCGGCCCATCGACTGCACCACCCACGAGGGCCAGGAGTGCGACATCGTCATCTCCGGCCAGCTGAAGGTCCAGGTGGGAGAGCACATCGAGATCTTGAACCCCGGCGACATCATCTACTACAACTCCACCGCCTCCCACGGCATGATCGCCACCGGGGGCACGGACTGCGTCTTTTACGCCATCGTCTTAAACGGCCCGGACCAGGCCCTCTCCATCCCCGCCCCCGCCCCGAAGAAGAAGCCGGAGCGCCCGGCGGAGGCCCCGGACCGGGAGCCCCGGATCTGGGAGAAGTTCCTCACCGTGGAGGAGGGGGAGGACGGCTCCCTGAAGAAGATCGCCTTCAAGGACCCGGACCACTTCAACTTCGCCTTCGACGTGGTGGACGGCCTGGCCCGGCGGAAGCCGGAGAAGCTGGCCATGCTCCACGTGGACCGGAACAAGGTGGAGCGGTACTTCACCTTCCTGGATATGTCCCGGTACTCCAGCCGGGCCGCCAACTACTTTCAGTCCCTGGGCATCAAACGGGGGGACCGGGTGCTGCTGATCTTAAAGCGCCACTACCAGTTCTGGTTCGCCATTCTGGGCCTCCACAAGCTGGGGGCGGTGGCCCTGCTGGCCTCCAACCAGATGATGACCCACGACCTGGAGTACCGCTACA
>USMP01000059.1 GCA_900555795.1 uncultured Eubacteriales bacterium | reverse complement strand
AGAGCACGGCGCCGGCGCAGAGCGAACACCGCTACCACCGCAAAATAAACGGTAAAGATCTTCAGCGCCAGCGACATGAAAAACAGTATGTTGTCCAGCATATCCATAGAGCGTTCCTCCGCCTGTATGTCATCGAATTTGGGGAAAAGTGGGATTGTCCCTATGATAGCAGAGAAGTTTTAAGTTGCAAGGCAGGAAAAGTTTAAGAACTCATTAACCAACAATCTTAAATCCATCTTAAATAACTCCCCTCTTTCTTCTTAATGGAGGGTATGCTACAATAAAAACGAAAGGTGGGAGAATCTGCGTATGGCGAATATTCTGATCTGCGACGATGAGCGGGACATTGTCTCCGCTTTGAAAATCTATCTGTCCTCGGAGGGGTACAGCCTTTACGAGGCCTACACCGGTCGGGAAGCCCTGGAGGTAGTCCACAAGCACGAGATCCATCTGATTCTTATGGATATTATGATGCCGGAGATGGACGGTATCTCCGCCACCGCCCGGCTCCGGGAGGAGTGCAACATTCCCATCATTCTGCTTACAGCCAAGGGCGAGGATACGGACAAGGTACTGGGTCTGAACGTGGGCGCGGACGACTACATCACCAAGCCCTTTAACCCGCTGGAGGTGCTGGCCCGGGTCCGATCCCAGCTGCGCCGCTACACCACCCTGGGCGGCATGGAGCAGAAGCCCAGCAAGCTGATAATCGGCTCTATCGCCCTGGACGATGACACCAAAACCGTCACCGTGGATGGGGAGGCCGTGTCCCTTACTCCCATTGAATACAATATCCTGCTGCTACTAATGCGCCACCCGGGCCGGGTCTACTCCTCCGCACAGATTTACGAGCAGGTGTGGAACGAGAGCGCCATCGGCTCCGAGGGAGCCGTAGCTGTCCATATCCGCCACCTGCGGGAGAAGCTGGAGATCAACCCCTCCGAGCCCCGGTATTTAAAGGTGGTGTGGGGCCTGGGCTATAAGATGGAGCCAGGCAGCTAAACTTTCCCCGCTTATTACAAGCGAAATCCCCCACTGAGGAGGTATTCCCTTATGAAAAAAATGATTCTGCTGACCCTCTGCGCCCCTCTCCTGCTCTTTGCGCTGCTGTACTGCCTTTTGAGATGGAAGGTGTATTACGATGCGTAACCTGCGTGGCAGCTTGCTGGCAAAGGGAATCGCCGTGGTGCTGCTGACCCTGTTCTCCGCCGGAGCCCTGCTGAGTTTTGCCGGATGCCTTCTGGTTTGGGACGGCCAGGCCACCGCAGGCAGCTATTATGAGGACGAACTCTGCACTGGCCCTATGAATCGTGCCATGCGTGCCGCCCTGGTCAGCGTAACCCAGGGAGATACCTACTACAGCGAGATGCTGGACTACCGTTACGGCGGTTTCTCCTATGAGGTGTACGACGGGGACGCGGACACCGGCACGCTGCTGGGCGGCAGCAAACCGGAGTCCTACGCCCTGCGTCAGACGCTGACAGAGTCCTACCACTCCACGCAAGACAGCGGTGGGGAACTCTCGGAAACAACAACGGAGTCCACGCCGGAGGATGCCGGTACCAGCGGGTTTTACACCGTGGTGGGTTACCTGTCCGACCAGCTGCCCCGGAGCAGCATTTTTTCTCTGAGCCGGTGGGTCTACCGGACAGTATACCCTGCCGCCTCCCTTCTGGCTCCAGCGGCGGCGCTGCTGACCCTGGGCGCTCTGGCAGCTATGGTGTTCCTCTTTTGTGCCGCCGGCCACCGCCGCGGAACGGACGGCATTGTTCTAAACTGGCAGGACCGGATTCCCCTGGATCTGTATCTGCTGGTTATGGGCTTTCTCTTTTTCTGTGCCGCCGCCTGCGCCATGGAGGCGTCAAACCTGGTCAACTCCCCCTACGGCTCCGGTGTGCTGGTGAGTATCTGCGGTTTTGTACTCAGCGTACTGGTAGCGGGGCTGCTGCTGCTGGCTGTTTTCATGAGTATAGCGGCCCGGCTGAAGCGGGGGCGCTGGTGGCGAAACACCCTCTGCTGCAAAGTCCTGCGCTGGTGCGTGAGGCTATGCCGACGGACAGCGCAGGCCCTTGCAAACTTTATTGCTATACTTCCCCTCACTTGGCGGAGTGTGCTGCTGGTGGGTGGGGTGCTGTGTCTGCAGATGCTTCTCACCCTGCTGATGTTTGAAAGCTATAACGGCGGCTTTTTCTTTCTGGTGACAGCGGCGATGGACGCCGCCATCGTGGTGGGGGCCGCCTGGATGACACGGCAGCTGCAGCAGATCCGGGACATGGGCCGTGCCTTGGCTGACGGAGATCTGGACCGAAAGCTGGACACCCATCGGATGCGCTGGGACATCAAGGCCCACGCCGAGAATTTAAACGCCATCGGCGACGGGATGACCAAGGCGGTGGAGAGACAGATCAAATCCGAGCGGCTAAAAACCGAACTGATTACCAACGTGTCACACGATATCAAAACTCCTCTTACCTCCATCGTCAACTATGTGGATCTGCTGGAGAAGGAGGACCTGCCCCCCACCGCCTCTGAGTATTTAGCGGTGCTGGACCGGCAGAGCAAACGGCTGAAAAAACTGACGGAGGACCTGGTTGAGGCCAGCAAGGCATCCACCGGTAACGTCTCCGTGCACCTGGAGCCGATCCTGGTCAACGAGATTGTCCATCAGGCGGTGGGAGACTACGACCAAAAGCTGACAGCCGGCAGGCTGGAGGTCATTATTAACACATACGAGGGCAGCCTCACAGCCCTGGCAGATGGGCGGCTGCTGTGGCGGGTACTGGATAACCTGCTGGGCAACGTGTGCAAATACGCCCTGGCTGGTACCCGGGTCTATGTTGATCTCACCAGTCGTGATGGTCGTGTGACGCTGTCCATGAAAAATATCTCCCGGGACCCGCTGAATGTCAGCGCTGAGGAGTTGATGGAGCGCTTCGTCCGGGGTGACGCCTCCCGGCACACCGAGGGCAGCGGGCTGGGCCTCAACATCGCCCGAAGCCTGATGGAACTGATGGGAGGTTCCTTCTCTCTGGCAGTGGATGGGGACCTTTTCAAGGCAGAACTGTCCCTGCGCTCCGCCCCGGCGGATACGGCCCCGCCGGACGCCCCCCTTCCCGCCCTCCCGGCCCAGGAATTAACAGAGGACGACATTCAGCAGAAAAAGCATCGCCTGGCGGAATTGGCCGCCGAAATCTCCGGCAAGCTGTCCGGCAGCTCAAAGGGGCGATAGCCCCCTCTTCCCCGCCGCGTATCCATATACAAGCATCCCCGCCAAGAGACAACTTGGCGGGGATGCTTGTATATGGCAGAGGGCAGGATGCACGCCTTACTCCTGGATGGAAAAGCGGAGCAGCACCTTGCTGAGGGCGGCCCCCAGTATGCCGCAGACTACCGCCTCCAGCGGTATATTCAGGGAAAAGAACGCCAAAATGATCGCCCACACACCACTGCCGGCAAAATAGGTATCGCGGAAGAAAAGGATGACCATCCCTACAAAAAACACCGTATTGGTGAGAGACCCGGCCACAGCCGTCACCGCGGCGGACCAGACCCCCGTTTTGTCCAGCCGGTGGAGGGGGCGGAACATAAGGCCCGCCACCACGCCGATCAGAATACGGGGCACCAGGCACGTCACAAAGGTTGCGATGGGATTAATGCCCATAAGGGTAGTGCCAAAGGCATCCATACCAAAGCATTGGGCAAAGCTGGTCAGGCCAAACACCGCGCCAAGCAGGCCGCCATATACCGGCCCCAGCACGATGCCCCCCACTACCACAGGAATGGCCAGGAAGGTGATGGACACCACCCCTGCCCGCAGGTAGCCCAGGGGCGTAAAGGACATCAGCAGGATAATTGCCATCAGTATCGCCGTCAGTGTGATCCGATGGACTTTTTCGCTACGATTCATGGGTATGCACTCCTTTGAGGGTCTTTCACCTCGCGCTGTCGTCTCCCGTCGGGAGTACGGCGCGCATATTTTATAACAACGGCCTTGGCCGCTATTACCAAAGGGAACTCAGTTCCGCCTAGGCTGATTGGACTGGTAGAGGTACCGCAGGCCCTTGAGAGTCAGATCCGGGTCATAGGTAAGAGAGTTACGGCATGCCGCCGTCACAAGCTGGCCGGAGCCGCCTGTCACAACCACCCTGGCCCCCGCCATACCCGGCAGGGCCCGGTAGCGGTCGATGAAGCCGTCCACCATCATGGCGCTGCCCAGTACCAGGCCGCAGCGCATGGCCTCGGCACTGTTGCGTCCCAGGCACCCCTCCCCCTCCAGCCCCAGGGCAATGGAGGGCAACAGGGCTGTGGACTGCTTCAGCAGCCCCGCGCTGGAATGGATTCCCGGCAGGATGCAGCCGCCCAGGTAGGTGCGCTCCCCATCCACGGCGGCAATAGTGGTAACGGTCCCCCCATCAATGAGCACCACCGGTGCTCCATACTCCGTCAGGGCCGCCACCGTGTTGGCCACCAGATCGCCCCCCAGCTGAGAGGGATCGTCGATGCGGATGCGGAAGCCTGTGCGGATGCCGGGTCCTACCTGCATGGGCCTTACCTCCGTCAGCCGCTCCAGGGCACCGACCAGAAGCCCTGTGAGGGCAGGAACCACCGAGGAGAGCACACATCCCGTGATGTCGCTCCGATCCACGCCGCCCAGACGGAGCAGATCGTGGATTGTAGCCGCGTACTCGTCAGCACTGCGCTCCGTCAGCGCGGAGAGTTTTCCACGGGCCATCAGTTCGCTACCCTGAAAAACACCCAGGGATATATTGGAATTTCCAATGTCCACCGCCAGCAGCACCGGGTTCTCCCTCCCCCGTCAGACCTTCTTCTGGTGCCATTGTATCACAGCTTTTTTCCGGTCGCAATGTGGTTTTTTCCAATTTCAGCGGAAAACCACAGGTGTTTTCCCACAAATTGCCCCAGTCAGCCCATATTGCGCCGCAGCTTCTCAAGGGCCCGCTTTTCCAGCCGGGACACCTGTACCTGACTCACCCCCAGTACACGGGCGCACTGCTGCTGGGTCAGGCCCTTGTAAAAACGCAGAAGTATGGTCAGCTTCTCCTGCTCAGGCAATTCGTCGATAGCGGAGCGCAGGGCAATCCGCTCCAGCAGCCCCTCCTCGGTGCTTCCATCGTCCAGGGTGGACTCCAATGTCAAGCCGTCGGCATTCTCCTGCTGCAGGCTGTCCAGCGGCGCGGCAGCCAGTTCCGCCGCAGCAACCTCCTCCGCCGACAGCCCTGTTTCCACCGCGACCTCCGACACCACTGGCTCACGGCCCAGCTGAGCACGCAGCCGTTCCCGGGCGGCAAACACGATCATTCCCTGTTCGCGGATGCCCCTGCCCACCTTAATCAGCCCGTTATCCCGCAGATAGCGGCGGATTTCCCCGGCAATCTTCGGCACAGCATAGGTGGAAAACTGGGTGCCGTAGCTGGCGTCAAAGCCCCGCACCGCCTTTAAAAAGCCCAGGCAGCCCAGCTGATACAGATCATCCGGCTCCACTCCGCGCCCATAGTAGCGCCGCACCACCGCCCAGATCAGTCCGCTGTTCTCCTGGAGCACCCGGGTAGCCGCTGCCTCATCCCCCTGGCGGGCCAGGGCCAGAAGGTCCAGGGTGCCGGCGGTCATCGCCCAGTCGGGCGGGGCACAATCCGCCGACGCATGGTGACGCGGGTCCCTTTACCCGGCGCAGAGCGGACAGTCAGCTGATCCATGAAGCTTTCCATAATGGTGAAGCCCATGCCGCTGCGCTCCTCCCCGCCAGTGGTATACAGGGGCTGCCGGGCCTGCCCCACATCTTCAATGCCCTTGCCCCAATCCCGTACGGACACCTCCAGAACACCGTCGGAGAGAATGCGGGCCTTTACCACAACCCGGCCCAGGGTATCCGGATAGGCGTGAACAATGGCGTTTGTCACCGCCTCGCTCACAGCGGTTTTGATATCCCCCAACTCCTCCAGTGTGGGGTCCAGCTGGGCGGCAAAGCAGGCCACGGCCCCCCGGGCGAAGGCCTCGTTGGCGCTGCGGCTGAGAAATTCCAGGGTTATGTAATTGGTGGTTTTCATGGTGCGCCTCCTTACAGTAGATTCACATAGCGGTTCAGGCCCGCCGTATCCAGGACCCGCGCGGCCTGGCGCGGAATATTTACCACCACCAGATTTCCCTGAAGGGCCTCCATGCGCCGCTTGGCCCGCAGAACCACCGCGATGCCGCTGCTGTCCATAAAAGTCAGCCCCCCCAGATCCAGTACGGTTTTCATGGGCAAATTCTGCTCAATGGCTCGGTCAATGGACTCCATCAATTCCCTGGCGGCGTGATGGTCCAATTCCCCCGCCAGGCCTATGGTCAATAGCCTGTCCTCCGATCTGATTCTAATCTCCATAGCGTTCTCCTTTGTGCGCAAAAAAATGGCTGTAAGCGAATTCGCTTACAGCCATTATACGGGCAGATGAACCTTTTTCTTGTCGAAAGCAGGGCCCGCCGCCCTATTTTTTCCAGATTCCGCAGTCCGCTTAAAACTCAATCCCTCGGCGGGCACGGACGCCGCGGTCATAGGGGTGCTTCACTTTTTTCATCTCCGTGACATAGTCCGCCAGTTCCAGCAGTTCCCGGGAGGGATTCCGCCCCGTCAGCACGACCTCCAGCCCTTCCGGCTTGGAGCGCAGGAAGGATTGGAGGGCCGCCTCATCGATTATGCCGTGGTTGCAGGCGGACACCGCCTCATCCAGCACCAGCAGCGCGGCCCCCTCTCCAGCGGCCTGGAGCGCGTCGGTCAGAAGCCGTCCGTAGCCCAAACGGGCCTGGGCGCGCCCTGCCTCGTCCATCCGGCTGTACCGGCCCGGCACCGTGCTGCAGTGCAGAGTTCGTACCGTCTCCAGCTTTTGCAGGCTTTTTATCTCCGAGGAGTTTCCATTTTTAAAAAACTGGGCAAACACCACCTGTCCTCCGGCGCCGGCGCAGCGGACAGCCAGCCCCGTTGCGGCGGTAGTTTTGCCCTTGCCGTCGCCGCAGTAGATATGGATCAGTCCGGCACAATTCATGTCACACCTCCCGGTTCAAAACACGGTAGACGAAGTCCATGTCAAGTCCCTGGCGCACTGCCGCCGCCAGCTGGTCGTATTGCCGCTCCTTATACCCCGTAATATCAAAGGTCTCAATCTGTGTAAAGTCAATTCCCTTTCTATCACAAATTGCCTGAACGACTCCATCCGCCACTCCTGGCGCATCAAAAATGCCGTGGATATAGCTGCCATAGACATGACCGCCGCCCATAAGGGCGGGGAGCGGCTCCTGGCTGCGCCCCATATGGATCTCATACCCCTCGTAGCCCAGGCCGGTGAGACCGGAGAGCATCCCCTCCACCTGGCCAAACACGCCCCTTGTCTGACTCTGGACCTTCTCACCCCGGAACACCGTTTCCACCGGCAGCAGACCCAGGCCGGCAAGTTCCGTCCCGGCGGCGGCCTCCACCCCCTCC
>USMP01000058.1 GCA_900555795.1 uncultured Eubacteriales bacterium | reverse complement strand
CTGATTTCAAATAAAATGCTTTTATTTGAAATCCCGCGCGCTATGCGCGCTGGCGTCGCGCGTGCCGCGCGCCGCGTCGTCTCATAAAAACCTGATAAAAAGCTTGAAAAGCTTTTTATCAGGTTTTGTTATAAAAAAGATAAAATCAGGAGTGCCGCAGAAGATGGATTCTGTGGCACTCCTGATTTTTGGGGAAAAGGCGGGAAGCCGGCGAAAAAGGCCGGGAACCCATTGGCTTGGGCCGACATGCTCTACTTGGACCGGTCGCCCTCCGGGTGCTCCTGGGATACATAGCCCAGGCGGAGAGAAATGGCGGCGGCGGTATCCTGCAGAACCGGGCGCACCTCATTCCCAAGCCGGTCCAGGGTCAGCACGGAGGTGGGGCCAAAGATGCTCAGCGCCGCCACGGTGTTTCCGGCGTAGCTGCGCAGGGGGACGGAGATACAGCGCAGGCCGCTCTCGCACTCCTCCTCATCCACACCATAGCCCTGGGCACGGACCCGGTTCAACTCGCTCAGCAGGGTATCCCGGTCGGTGATGGTCTGCTCCGTCAGCCGGGTGAGGCCCCTGGAGGCAATGTACTCGTCCACCTTGGCGTCGGTATAGCTGGCCAGCAGTACCTTGCCGGAGCCGGTGGTGTGCAGCGGGGCGCTGCGGCCAATCCGCCGCAGCGTGTGGGTCAATTCACTGGGAACGTCGATGCAGTCCAGATACATGCACTCAAAATCGTGGTCCACCACCAGGCAGCTGCCCAGGCCCAGTTCCACGGACAGCCGGTTGATAAAGGGGCCGGCGATGGCCCGCAGGCTGGAGTAGGAGTTGAGGTTTTGCCCCAGGCCGCAGATCTTCCAGGTCAGGGCGTAGCGCAGGGTATCCTCCTCCTGGTAGACGTAGTTGTTGTTGACCAGGGTGTTTAAGTAGCGCAGGACGGTGGACTGGGTCATATTGACCTGCTCGGAGAGATCCTGCAGACGCACCGGCAGCTTGTTACCCGCGATGCACTCCAGGATTTGGAGCAGCTTGTCCGAGGATTGGCTTGACGCCCGCTCATTGAGCGCCACATATCGACTGTGTACAGCCATGAAATAGCCTCCTTCATGATGTTAGGCCTGAAAATTAAATTGTGGAAAGACGGCGCTTCACCGGGCTGCGTTCCACGTGAACTAACGCAATTGGGAGACAAACCTGCAAAAATTGAAAATCCATCACATACCACATTCGTTATTTTATCTGGAAATATATGAGATGTCAACAGAAAAATAAATTATATTAAAATTAAATTTTGAATAACAAAATTCAAAATTGATATTACATAAAAATAGTCAAAATATAAAAAAACATATTGACTAAAAATGTCATTTATGGTAGTATTAGACTATAAAAGAATATTGAATTATGATATTCGAAATTAATGATGGAAAATCAAAATGTAATTTTAGTAAATTACAAAACCAGTACAATGATGGAGGAGACTGAGAGCAACTATGAGACGGATGCAGTATTTTGCCGGTGGGCAGTGGTTGGAGACGAAGTCGGGCCGGTATACGCCGGTGTACAACCCCAGCACGGGAGAGGTGCAGGCGGAGATCCCCAGCTGTACGCCGGAGGAAGTGGAGTACGCCATTGCCTGTGCCAGCCGGGCCTTTCCGGCTTGGCGGGATACGCCGGTAATGAAGCGCACCCAGATTCTTTATCGCTTTAGAGAACTGCTGAACCAGCACTTTGACGAACTGACGGAACTCTGCGCCAGGGAGCACGGAAAGAACTGGGCGGAGTCCGCCGGGGATATCGCCAAGGTAAAGGAGCCTGTTGAATTGGCGGTGGGCACCCCCTCGCTGATCATGGGCGAAAGCCTGATGGACACCTCCAGAGGCTACGACACCGTCTCCTACCGGGAGCCCCTGGGTGTATTTGCCGGTATCGCTCCCTTTAACTTCCCCGGCATGATCCCCATGGGCTGGATGGCGCCCCTGTGTATCGCCACCGGCAACACCCTGGTGATCAAGGCCGCCTCCAAGACGCCCCTGACCAGCCTGCGCTGCGCGGAGTTGTGGCAGGAGGCGGGGCTGCCGGACGGCGTGCTGAATATCGTTACCTGCACCCGCAAGGAATCGGAACTGTTTTTGACCCACCCGGACGTAAAGGGCGTCTGCTTTGTAGGCACCACCGGCGTAGGCCGGCACATCTACGGTGTGGCCGCCTCCCACGGCAAGCGGGTTCAGGCCCAGACGGAGGCCAAAAACCATGCGCTGGTCCTGGAGGACGCCAACCTGGAGCGCACTGCCCGGGGCATCATCAACTCCGCCTTTGGCTGCGCCGGCGAGCGGTGCATGGCCCTGCCGGTGGTGGTGGCCCAGGAGAGCATTGCCGACAGGCTGGTGGAACTGATCTGCCGGTACGCCGGGGAACTGAAGGTTGGTCCCGCCTATGACAAGACAACGGACCTGGGCCCAGTGGTGGACGAGGCCCACCGGCAGCGGGTGCTCCAGTGGATTGAGACGGGGCTTCAGGAGGGCGCCCGCCTGGTGCTGGACGGCCGGAGCGTGACGGTGCCGGGCTATGAGAAGGGCTTCTACCTGGGGCCCACGGTGCTGGACGGCGTGACCGAGGAGATGCGCGTGGGCCGGGAGGAGATCTTTGGGCCGGTGCTGTGCATCAAGCGCTGCCGGGACTTTGAGGAGGGCCTGGCCATCATGAACGCCAATCCCTTTGCCAACGGCTCCGTGATTTACACGGAGAGCGGCTACTACAGCCGGGAGTTTGCCCGCCGGACCCACGGCGGCATGGTGGGTATCAACGTGGGCATCCCGGTGCCGGTGGGCATCTTTGCCTTCAGCGGCCACAAGGACTCCTTCTTCGGGGACCTCCATGTGTTGGGGAAGGACGGCGTCCGCTTCTTTACGGAGACCAAGGCCGTCACCACCCACTGGTTTGACACCAAAAAGGACGCCGGGGCCAAGGTGGACACCTGGGAGGGCTCCGTGGGCGGTAGCATGTAATGGAAAAGGGCTGAACAGGAAAAATTTTTTCAAGGGGGCGCCCCCCTGTAAAATGAGGAAACTATCCGCGGAAAGCGGTGGTTATAAAGGAGGAAAATGATATGGCAGAGGTAATTTATCACGACGCGAAGCCCGCTCAGCGGTGCAGCCGCTTGAGCGAGTGCAACGGCATTTTGTACTTTGAGCCCCACATTGCGGCGGGCGCCAGCAAGGCGGAAATGTCCATGAAGGAGCAGGCGGCGGCGCTGCTGAAGCGTTATGAGGAACTGCTGGTTCAGTTTGGCTCCGACAAGCACCACATCATCAGCGTCACCTGCGTCATCCGGGACGCCGCCGAAATCGGCGAACTGAACGAGGCCTGGGACGCCTGGATCGACCAGGGCTTCCAGCCCCCCCGTTCCGTCATCGTGGGCACCACCATTGCGGAGTGCTACAAGCTGTACATGACCATGATCGCCGCCAAGGTGGACGGCTGAACCGGCGTGGATGAAAGAGAGATTGAGATGCAGAATGTATTGCAGCGGTTTCTACACTATGTGACATTTGACACCACCTCCAGCGGTAAGAGCGACACCTTCCCCAGCACGCCGGGCCAGGGTGTTTTTGCCCGGTACCTGGTGGAGGAGATGAAGGGCATGGGGATTGCTGATGCCCGCATGGATGAGAACTGCTATGTCTACGGCACCATCCCCGCCAATAACGGCGGCAAGGGGCCCGTGCTGGCGTTCGTCTCCCACCTGGACACCTCCCCCGCCGCCTCGGGCAGGGATGTGAAGCCCCGCCTCATTGAGAACTATGACGGCGGCGACATTCTCCTCAATGAGGAGAAGGGCATGTATATGCGCGTGGCCCAGTATCCGGAACTGGCCTGGTACAAGGGCCAGACCCTCATCGTCACCGACGGCACCACCCTGCTGGGGGCGGACGACAAGGCTGGCATTGCCGAGATCCTCACCATGGCGGACCGCCTGCTCCACGACGACAGCCTGCAGCACGGCGAGATTGAGGTCGTGTTCATGCCTGACGAGGAAATTGGCCGGAGCACCAAGAAGTTTGACGCGGGTGTGCTGAAGGCGGACTACGGCTACACGGTGGACGGCGGCTACCTGGGCAAGATCCAGTATGAGAACTTCAACGGGGCCTCCGCCACTGTCACCGTCCGGGGCGTGAAGGCTCACACCGGCTCCGCCAAGGGCAAGATGATCAACTCCCAGACCGTGGCCATGGAGTTCCACCGGATGCTGCCGGCGGCCCAGGCCCCGGAGTATACCACCGGCTATGAGGGCTTCTTCTATCTGGACAACATGCAGGGCACCCTGGGGGAGACCACCATGAAATACCTCATCCGGGAGCACGACGATGCCAAGTTTGCCCGGATGAAGGAGCAGCTGCAGCGGATCGCCCAGCATATCAACGCTATGTACGGCCGGGATCTGGTGGAGGTTTCCATTCAGGACAGCTACTACAATATGCGCCAGAAGATTGAGCCCCATATGCACCTCATTACCTCCGCCGAGCAGGCTATGCGGGATGTGGGCGTGGATCCCCAGGTGCTGCCCATCCGCGGCTGCACCGACGGTGTGCTGCTGGCCTTCATGGGCCTGCCCTGCCCCAACCTGCCCACCGGCGGCCATAACGCCCACTCGGAGTATGAGTTTGTCTCTGTCCAGTCTCTGGAGAAAATGGCCGATGCTCTGGTGAGCATTGCCGGCCAGTACGCGGGGAGGGAGAAGTGATATGGCGACGCTGAGACCGGAGGACATTACCCGCTACCAGTTCCTGTCCTCCCTGAAGGTGTCCCCCTCCGGACGCACCGGCGTGCTGTGCGCCGCCCGGGCCAATCTGGAGACCAACGGCTACGACAATGCCCTCTGGACCCTGGATACAGCCAGTGAGCAGGTGACGAAGCTGACGGACACCGGCAATCCCCGCTCCTACTGCTTTTTGGATGACGACACCATCCTCTTCACCGGCTCCGGCACGGCGGAGGATCAGGAGCGGATCCGGCGGGGAGAACTGCTGACGGTGGTGTACGCCATTCCCGCCTCCGGCGGCGAGGCCCAAATCCGCTGCCGCATTCCCCTGTCCGGCGCCGCCATTGAGGCCCTGTCCGGCGGGCGTCTGCTGGTGAGCAGCTTTTACGACAACCGCCGCCCGGACTTTGAGGCCATGCCGGAGGCGGAGCGAGTGGCCGCCCTGGCCGCCTATACCCAGGAGCAGAAGGAGTGGGACGTGTGCACCGAGAGCCCCTTCCGCCGGGATTCCCGGGGGATGGTGGACGGCAAGCGCACCCGGCTTTTCACCTATGACCTGGCCTCCGGCCGGCTGGAGGCCGTCACGGAGCCCTGGTTTGACACCCTGACCTATCGGGTAAACCGGGCGGGGACCCAGGTGGCCATTGTGGGCGAGCTCTTCCAGGGCCGCATGGCCCGGATGAAGGGCGTCTACCTCTACGATGTGGCCAGCGGCGAGACCCGGGAACTGCTGCCTGACAAGGGCTATCAGGTGTCCAGCGTGGAGTTTGTGGGGGACAAAATCCTCTCCTGCGCCATCCCCTGGCCGGGATTTGGCCGGTTCCCCAACCACGACCTCTATCAGCTGGACCCCGCCACCGGCGAGGCGAAATCCGTCTACCAGCACACTGCTGAGGACAACGGCTTCAAGGGGGTCAGCGATTCCCGCATGCGGGGCGGCTATACCATGTACGCTGACGCCCAACGCCTTCTCTATATCACCTCCTACGACGACAACACGGGCATCAACGTCTGGCAGGAGGGGAGAGAGGTGGAGCGCGTCACCCCCCGCAGTTTTGTGGCGGAGTTTATGGCCGTGGGGGGCGGTAAGCTGTTTGCCGTGGGCTTTGACCAGGGCCGCCCCCAGGAACTGTACGTGGTGGAGAACGGCACCGTCCGTCCCATCAGCCGCTTCAACGACGAGATCTATACCGTCTACAGCCCCATTCGCCCGGAACTGACCACCTTTATTAACAGCGACGGCGTGCGCATCGACGGCTTTGTCATCTACCCTGCAAACTATGAGAAGGGGAAGAAGTACCCCGGCGTGCTGGAGATCCACGGCGGTCCCCGGGCCACCTATACGGATGCCTACATCCACGAAATGCAGATGCTGTCCTCCAACGGGTACTTTGTGTTCTTCTGCAACCCCAGAGGCTCTGCCTCCCGGGGAGAGGCGTTCTCCGCTCCGCTGCCCAAGGAGGGCACCAAGGACTACGAGGATATCATGGCCTTCACCGACCACGTGCTGGAGCAGTATCCGGACGTGGACGCCGGCCGCCTGGGCGTTACCGGCGGCAGCTTCGGCGGCTTTATGACCAACTGGATCATTGGGCACACCGACCGGTTCAAGGCCGCGGCCTCCTGCCGCTCCATCGCCAACAACATCAGCCAGTTCGGCGTGTCCGACGAGAGCAGCTGGAGTTCCCAGGTCCCCAAGTGGGACAAACTGGAGGAGACCTGGGACGGCTCCCCCCTGAAGTATTACCGCAACGTCAAGACCCCCACGGTGTTTCTGCAGAGCTACGAGGACTTCCGCTGCCCCATGGCCGAGGCGGTGCAGATGTATACCGCCCTGCAGATCATGGGCGTGGAGACCAAACTCTGCATGTTCCACAACGAGAGCCATGAACTGTCCAGAAGCGGCCATCCCCGCAACCGGGTCCGCCGTCTGCGGGAGATTATGGGCTGGATGGACAAGCATCTGAAAAATCAGGCGGAAGGGGAGTGAGGAGATATGGCAACGCTGAGACCGGAGGATATTACCCGCTACCGGTGTATGTCCTTTCTGAAGGTTTCCCCGGGCCAGAGGACCGCGGCGCTGGTGTCCGCCCGGGCCGATCTGGAGAGCAACGGCTATAAGCGGGCGCTGTGGACCCTGGATACGGAGACGGGGGCGGTGTCCCGGCTGACAGTGGAGGGCGATCCCAAATCCTTCTGCTTTCTGGATGACGACACCATCCTCTACACCGGTTCCGGCACCGCCCAGGACCAGGCCAGGGTCCGGCGGGGAGAACTGCTGACGGTGGTGTACGCCATTCCCGCCTCCGGCGGCGTGCCCCGGATTCTCTGCCGGATCCCCCTGAAAAACGCCTCCATTGACCGCCTGCAGGGGGGCAAACTCCTGGTGAGCACCTTCCACGACAACAGCCGGCCGGACTTTGAATCCCTGCCGGAGGCCGAAAAGGACGAGGCCCTGGCGGCCTACGCCCTGGAGAGCGAGTGGGAGGTGTGCGACGAGTCCCCCTTCTGGCGGGATGGGAAGGGCATCGTGGATAAGCACCGCACCCGGCTTTTCACCTATGATCTGGCCTCCGGCCGGCTGGAGCCCGTTACGGAGCCCTGGTTCGACACCCTCACCTACCGGGTGAATCAGGCGGGGACCCGGGTGGCCATCGTGGGGGAGCGCTTTACCCGGCGGATGGACCGAATGAAGGGCGTCTACCTCTACGATGTGGCCAGCGGCGAGACCCGGGAACTGTTGCCCGACAAGGGCTACCAGGTGTCCAGTGTGGAGTTTTTGGGGGAGAA
>USMP01000057.1 GCA_900555795.1 uncultured Eubacteriales bacterium | reverse complement strand
GACCCGCCGGCGGGGGGACATCAAACGGAAGCTTTCCCTCATCACCCAGCACAACTCCCTTCGAAGCGACATGACGCTGGATCAGATTATGGAACTCCAGGGGCGCCTCTACGCCATGGAGCGGGGACGAATCCGGGAGAGGGCCGGGGACCTGCTCTCCTTCTGCGGCCTGGCGGAGCACCGGAAAAAGACCGTGCGCAAGCTTTCCGGCGGCATGAAGCGGAAACTGATGCTGTGCAGGGCGCTGCTGACGGAGCCGGAGATTCTGATCCTGGATGAGCCCACCATCGGTCTGGACCCCGCCTCCCGGCGGCAGATGTGGGACCTGCTGCGGGCGCTGAACCGCCAAGGACTGACCATCCTGCTCACCACCCACTACATAGAGGAGGCCCAGAATCTGTGCGGCCGCATCGCCCTTATGGACCAGGGCCGTACCCAGCGGCTGGATACGCCGGAGCGGCTGATTCAGGAACTGGGGGAGGTGGCCATCGACGAATTTGACGGCGACCACACCCGCAGCGCCTTCTTTTCCGGAAAGGCGGAGGCACTGGCCTATGCCGGTGGGCTGGATAACAAATTTGTGGTGCGCTCCACCACCCTGGAGGACGTGTTCCTCAGCATGGTGGGCCGCAGATTGGAGGCCAGGTGATGGAGCGCCATATGATCGTTCACGGCATTGCCACCGTGCTGTGGGAGAAGTGGGTGGAGTTTCGATTTGAGTGGAAGAAAATCACCGCCTCCGCCCTTGTCAGTCCCCTGCTCTATATGATAGCCCTGGGGTGGGGTCTGGGCTCCTCCAGCAACGTCACGGACCGCCCCTATATTGATTTTCTGGTGCCGGGAATCATTGCCCTGACGACGATGAACACCAGCTTTTCCGCTGTGGCGCAGCCTCTGAACGTGCAGCGGCTTTTCGAGCGCTCCTTCGACCAGATCATGATTTCCCCCACCCCCATGCCGGCCTATATCTTCGGCCAGATGCTGGGCGGGGCCCTGCGGGGAATCTACAGCGGCGTACTGATTTTGGCGCTGTCCCTGCCCTTTGGCACCTCCATGCATATCACCCCCGCCTTCTTTCTGGTGATGCTTTTAAACGGCATGACCTTCGGGGCGCTGGGGGTCATGGCGGCCATTTTGGCCAGTACACACGCGGATATTTCCCGCTTTTCCACCTTTGTGATCCTGCCCATGACCTTTCTGTGCAACACCTTTTTCCCCCTGGATCGGGTTCCTGCGGCAATGAAGCTGCTGATCAGCGTCCTGCCGCTGACCCACGCCAGCGGTTCCATGCGCTCCATGGCCTACGGCGGTACTCCCGGCGGCCTAAGCCTGCTGGTGCTGGCGGGATACGCGGTGGCCTTCATGGTGGTGGCCAATGTGGTGGTAATCCGGCGGAAAAACCTGTAGGTGCGGCGGCAATAGACGCACCCCCGCCGTCCATCCCATATTATTGTTGAAAGAGGCGGGCCGCCGGAGTATACTCTATGTACAAATATCCAGTAAGGAGATGTGAGCATGGGGCGAGAGTCGGCGCTGCGCCTGACCCCTCTGCGCCGGGCGCCGGAACTGGTGGAGCCGGCGGCGGAGTGGTTTGCGGGCAAGTGGAGTATTCCGGTGTCAGCTTACCGGGAGAGCATGGAAAGCTGCCTGAGGAGCCCCGGCGGTGTGCCCCAGTGGTACGTGGTCCAGAATGCCGGCGGCGGTATTGCGGCGGGACTGGGGATGATTGAAAACGACTTCTACCCGCGCAGGGATCTAACCCCCAACGTGTGCGCGGTGTATGTGGAGCCGGCCTGGCGGCGCCGGGGTGTGGCCAGATGCATGCTGGACTATGTCCGGTGGGACGCGGGGCGCCTGGGCCTGGAGACGCTGTACCTGCTGACGGACCACACCAGCTTCTACGAGCGCTGCGGCTGGAACTTTTGGTGCATGGTCCCCTGTGACGGCGGTGAGAGCCGGATGTATCGGGCGGGTGTGCTGCCGGCCCTCCCGCCCGGGCCGGAGGGGCTGGAGATTGTCCCGAATCCTGTGATTTTCCAGCGGGCGCTTCGAAAAATTGGAAGTTGTCTACTTCAATTTTTCTTGACACTCACTGCATTCTCTATCATGGATTGATAGGATTCCCTCACATTCTGGACAGGTATATGTCTCTTTTTGCTGCTCCATAAATGCTTCCAATCCATGCTGGCGCACATATTCGCTATTCTTTATAAGACTTGCCTGATATCTTTTATTGTAGCTTTTTTCAAGATCAGTTATCAGCTTGCATGGATAATCGAAACATGCAAAGCAATAAGTCACCCCCTTATCTTTGATACAATCTTTTATTTTACATTTCCGGCAATGTTCCGGTTTCCCTTTGCTGCTGTTCAAACATCCGGCACATGGCTTTTTATGATAGCAATGCTTATAGCAGACCATGCAGTTCATTCCAAAAGGAGCGAACATGCTGATATCCATCTTTTGAGGCATTTTCATTGTCTGCTCCTCCTTGTTAAATTCCCAATTTGTCAGGTTATTTCCTGTTGTTAGTATAGCATGTAAAATAAATAAGCCAAATAAGAAAAATGCTGTGGATGATGAATCATCCGCAGCATTTCCTGTTTTACGGACACCCGCGCTCTGCGCGTGGCCTTTTTTTGTTTTGCGCCGGGAGCGGACGAAAGAAGGGAGAACTGTTAACTCCCTGCGGACGGTTTAAAATTTCGGTTAAAATGGAGGAAAAACAGAGAAATAGTGGGCAATAATTTAGGGGAAATGCGCCTTGTGCGGCCGGGTGCTTTTTCGGTATGCTATATGCAAACAAAATTTCACTGCACTAAATGACGAAAGGACGGCGGGGGTATGGAGATACGCAGCGCATATTTGCAGCGGGTTTACGACCAGGTCGTGGCCCGTGATCCGGAGCAGAGGGAGTTCCATCAGGCGGTGCTGGAGGTGCTGGAGAGCCTGGATCTGATTGTGGACAGGCACCCTGAGTACGAGCGCCACGGCATCATCGAGACGCTGGTGGAGCCGGAGCGGGTGATCTGTTTCCGGGTGCCCTGGGTGGATGACCAGGGCCGTGTCCGCATCAACCGGGGCTACCGTGTCCAGTTCAACTCCGCCATCGGCCCCTTCAAGGGCGGCCTCCGGTTTCACCCCACGGTGAACCTGTCGGTGCTGAAATTTTTGGGCTTTGAGCAGATCCTGAAAAACAGCCTTACAGGCCTTGCCATCGGTGGGGCCAAGGGCGGCGCGGACTTTGACCCCAAGGGAAAGAGCGATGGGGAGGTCATGCGCTTCTGCCAGAGTTTTATGACGGAACTGTACCGCCACATCGGCCAGTTTACCGACGTGCCCGCCGGGGACATCGGCGTGGGTGGCCGGGAGATCGGCTATCTCTTCGGCCAGTACCGGCGCATCCAGGCCAGCTATGCCGCCGGGGTGCTTACCGGCAAGGGCCTGGCCTTTGGCGGCTCTCTGGCCCGGACGGAGGCCACGGGCTACGGCCTCTGCTATCTGACAGAGGAGATGCTCCGCTGCATGCGCCAGGACAGCCTCCAGGGCAAGACGGTGGTTATCTCCGGCTCCGGCAACGTGGCCATTTTTGCCTGTGAGAAGGCTACGGCTCTGGGTGCCAAGGTGGTGGCCCTCAGCGATTCCAGCGGATTTATCCATGATCCGGCGGGAATCCGGCTGGATGTGGTGAAGGACATCAAGCTGGGCCACCGGGGGCGTATCCGGGAGTATGCCGACCAGGTGCCCGGCAGTGTTTATACTGAGGGCTTCCGGGGGATTTGGACGATTCCCTGCGACATTGCCCTGCCCTGCGCCACCCAGAACGAGATCGACGGGGAGACGGCGGCCATGATTGTGAGCAACGGAGCCATGGCGGTGGCGGAGGGGGCCAATATGCCCTGCCGCCCGGAGGCCATCCGTACGTTCCGGGAGGCGGGACTGCTCTTTGCTCCCGCCAAGGCGGCCAACGCCGGCGGTGTGGCCACCAGCGGGCTGGAGATGAGCCAGAACAGCGTGCGGCTGTCCTGGACTTTTGACGAGGTGGATGAGAAGCTGAGGGGGATCATGGTGAATATCTTCCACAACATCTACGACGCATCCCAGGAGTGCGGCGACCCCGGCAACCTGGTGGTAGGGGCCAATGTGGCGGGCTTCCGGAAGGTGGCCGGCACCATGCTGGCCCAGGGATTGATCTGAAAACAGGGAAAAGGCGTCCCCGGAACCAGCTGGTTCCGGGGACGCCTTTTCCCTGCTGTGGGGGCGGCACGGCGGACATCTGCCCGGGCGCCCCGCGGTGTGTGGGCGACTACTCCACCACAAAGGCCACGGTGGTGGGGCGGCCCTGCCACTGTGTCCCGTCGGAGCGGTAGTAGAAGCGTTCCACGGCCCCGTCCCGCCCGGTGTAGTCGACCACAAATACCTGGCCCGTCTCAAGCAGCATGGGATAATTATCATAGGGCAGCACATCTCCCGCCTCCGGGGCGTCCTGGAAGTCCCCATAGGCGTCCTCCAGCCGCCAGAAGGCCCGGGAGAGATAGATGGACCAATCGCTGATGGATTCCTCCCCAAAATAGGAGGCCTGATACGTCTTGCCCCCCACCGTCAGGGTGTCTACCCGGAGCGGCTGGATATCCTCCTTGGCGATCCATCTGATGTCCTCTGTGCGCAGAGCCTCGCCGTATATGCCCTGCAACTGGGATGCCATGGTGGGGGTGTCCTCCGTGCCCCAGGCGGCACCCTCTAAAGTGGTGTGGGCCGCGCCGTAGATACCCATGACGCTCTCCCCCTCCAGCGCGTCGTACTCCCGAATGAAATTTTCCACCATGGCATTTTCCCGATAGGCGTCGTCCTGCTTTTGATAGTAGGTCTTTCCCTGCTGGATGGCCTCCAGGGTCAGGCGGTACGGCTCCGTGTCCGCCTGGCCGTTTTTCTCCAGATGGTGCAGGAACCGCTTGCCGGTGGTGTCGTATTGGTGGCCCACATCCGTACCGTGGAACACCGTCTCCGGGCACTGCTCCTTAATGGCGGCATAGAAGTCCCGCACTGCCGGCACGTGGACGGAAGTGCCGACCCAATCGCCGTAAACAGCGGTGAGAATGGCGTCATCCTCCTGTTCCATCCAGAGGTTTAAGTACGCGGCGGTAAAGTAGGGCAGTTCCACAAAGAGATGGCGCATTCCCTTGGTGTGGTAGCAGTCCTTCCACAGCTCCAGTTCCTTCTCCAAAATTGCCTCCACGCCGTGGGCCTCCCCGTAGAGAACAATTTCTCCCGCCTCCTTTTGGGGGGCGGAGCCTGCCCTGCCGGAGCAGGCGGTCAGCAGCATAAGCGCGGCCAGCGCCGCGCAGAACAGCTTATTTCGCTTTTTCATCAGATATCCTCCTACAGACGGCAAGTTTTCATTACTATGCTATATATAGTATAGCACAATGCGTGGGATTTGTCAATAGGGGGGCCGGTACAAACATGCTCCACTTGGCGGCCCCTGGACCCGTACCCGGCCAGCCCCGGCTCATCAGATCCGCATCGTTCATGGCCCGCAGAAGGCCCGGGCCTCCGTGGAAAATCATATGCGCGCCTGCCTGGGCGCATGGCGGTGAACAATTTGTGACTGCGGTTGTAATTTCCAAATTTTCCTGCTATACTATATTCTGTATCGCTATGTACGGATAGCGAGTGATTTTTGTCGAGTGAGGAGCGTTGTCCTTTGAAAATTGTGGTCTTAGCCGGGGGTCTGTCCTCGGAGCGAAACGTGTCTCTGGTGACGGGGACCAGCGTGTGCCGTGCTCTGCGCCAGCGGGGGCACCGGGCGGTGCTGGTGGATATGTTTTTGGGCCTGGAGGGCTGCGGCGGAGCGTTGGAGAGCCTCTTTGACGCCCCGGACGGCCGCTGCGGCGGGGCGGTCATTGAGAAGACCGCCCCGGACCTGGAGGCGGTGCGCCGCAGCCGGGCCGGCCAGTCCCCCAGCCTCTTCGGGCCGGGAGTGCTGGAGATCTGCGCCCTGGCGGACGTGGTGTTTCTGGGACTCCACGGGGCCTGCGGGGAGGATGGCCGGGTCCAGGCCGCCTTTGACCTCATGGGCATCCCCTACACCGGGGCGGGCTACCTCTCCTCCGGCATGGCCATGAACAAGGCCGTCACCAAGCAGTTTATGGAGCACGCGGGCATTCCCACGGCGCCCTGGCGGGAGGTGCGCTACAGCCGGGAGGACATACCCCGGCTGACTGCGGAACTGCCGGTGCCCTGCGCTGTCAAGACCATTGACGGGGGCTCCTCCCTGGGGGTGGCCCTGCCGGACACCCGGGAGGAACTGGCGGCGGCGCTGGAGGAACTGCTGGGGTACGGGGGACATATCATCGTGGAGGAGAAACTCCACGGCAGGGAGATTACCGTGGGCGTGCTGGGGGAGGAGTACCTTCCGGCGGTGGAGATCATTCCCCAGACCGGCGTCTACTTCGACTACGAGGCCAAATACCAGGAGGGGGGCAGCCTGGAGGTGTGCCCCGCCCAGATTACGGAGGAGCAGTGGCGTGAGATGGGGGAGCGGGCCCTGGCCCTGCACCGGGCGCTGGGCCTGTCGGCCTACAGCCGCACGGACTTTATCCTGGATGCCGCCGGGGAAGCCTGGTGCCTGGAGATCAACACCCTGCCGGGGCTGACTCCCGCCAGCCTTCTGCCCAAGGAGGCCGCGGCCATCGGCCTGGAGTATGGGGCGCTGTGTGAGAAAATCATCCAGCTGTCCCTGGCCCAGCGCCGCCGGTAAGGGGGTGGAGAGATGAGACCCATCACTGCGGGCGGGATCTGCGCCGCCGTGGGCGGCCGGCTGTACGGCCCTGATGATCTGACCGCCTGCCGCATATCCACTGACAGCCGCTCCGTTGCCGCAGGAGACTGGTTCGTCCCCCTGGCGGGGGAGCGGTTCGACGGCCACGACTATATTTCCAAGGCCCTGGAGGCGGGGGCGGTGGGGTGCCTGTGCGCCCGGCTGCCGGAGCAGCTGCGGCCAGACCGGGCCTATGTCCTGGTAACAGACACAAAAAAAGCCCTGGGGGCTCTGGCCGGCTGGTACCGGGGACTGTTTTCCCCTCGGATGGTGCAGATCACCGGCAGCGTGGGAAAGACCACCACCAAGGAACTCATCGCCTCCGTCCTCAGCCAGGGGCTCACCACTCTGAAGACCCGGGGAAATCTGAACGGCGATATCGGCGCGCCCATGACCCTGCTGGAACTGGAGGCGGCCCACCGGGCGGCGGTGATTGAGACCGGCATGGACAGCTTTGGCCAGATCCGCTATCTGGGCAGCCTCATCCGGCCCGACATCGCCGTCATCACCAATATTGGCGACGCCCATATGGAGTACCTGGGCAGCCGCCAGGGGATTCTGCGGGCCAAAAGCGAAATTTTTGAACATCTGGCTCCCGGGGGCACAGCGGTACTGAATGGGGACGACCCGCTGCTCTGCACGCTGGAACTGCCCTTTGAAACCCTGCGCTGCGGCGTGGGGGAGGGGTGCAATGTCCGGGTGGAGGATGTGGAGGATCTGGGCATGGCGG
>USMP01000056.1 GCA_900555795.1 uncultured Eubacteriales bacterium | reverse complement strand
TGGACCCCCGGGTCAAGGCCAGCTTTAAAAGCAAGGTAAAAGCCCCCAAGGCCAAGACGTTGAAGGAGGGTGTGGAAGCATGAGCAACACGCTTGCCGCAAGAATATGATGAGGAACTGATCACCTATCTCGCCCAGCACTATCCCGACCCCCGCCCCGGTTTCCCCACAGCACCCTAGCCGTCCAATCACGACGGCCGCCCTCTGACCGGCATTTAATCAGTCACATTCCGGGCCGCCTCCAGACAAATGGAGGCGGCCCGCAGCGTTTTCGGCGGGGTGCGGACCTTCCAACAGGGGCAAAATTGGAAAAATGCGGGAGCGGTGGGCGGATTGCCGTTGCAAAATAAGGAAAAAAGATATACTATAGGACATATCGGGCCAAAGCGCCCGCACTAACGAGAAATAGAGGAACAGGTAATATGGAGTGTAAAGAGAAGCTGAATCTGTCCATGCTCTTCGATTTTTATGAGATGACCATGGCCAACGGCTATTTCCGCCAGGAGATGCAGAACGACATCACTTACTTCGACGTGTTTTTCCGCCGTGTACCCGACGGGGGCGGCTTTGCCATCGCCGCGGGTCTGGAGCAGCTGATTTCCTACATTCGGGATCTCCACTTTGACGCGGAGGACATCGAGTACCTGCGTAGCAAGCACCTTTTCCAGGAGGACTTTCTGGACTATCTGCGCACCTTCCGCTTTACCGGCGACATCTGGGCGGTGCCGGAGGGAACGCCGGTGTTTCCCGGTGAGCCCCTGGTAACAGTCCGGGCCAGCGCATCTCAGGCGCAGCTGATTGAGACCTATGCCCTTCTGTGCATCAACCACCAGAGCCTTGTGGCCACCAAAGCCAACCGGGTGGTCCGGGCCGCCCAGGGGCGCACGGTGCTGGAGTTTGGCTCCCGCCGGGCCCAGGGGGTGGGCGCGGCGGTGGTGGGCGCCCGGGCGGCCTATATCGGCGGCGTTCACGGCACCGCCTGCGCCCTCAGTGACCAGATTTACGGTGTCCCCGCCGCCGGCACCATGGCTCACTCCTGGGTCCAGATGTTCGACAGCCAGTACGAGGCATTTAAGACCTACTGCCAGATCTATCCCACCAACGCCATACTGCTGGTGGACACCTACAATACCCTGAAAACCGGCGTTCCCGACGCTATCCGGGCCTTCAACGAGGTGCTGCGTCCCCTGGGCATCACCAAGTGCGGCATCCGCCTGGATTCCGGCGACATTGCCTACCTCTCCAAGGAGGCCAGGAAGATGCTGGACGCCGCCGGCTGGGAGAGCTGCACCATCTCCGCCTCTAACTCCCTGGATGAGGTGCTGATCCGGGATCTGCTGCTGCAGGGAGCCAAAATCGACTGCTTCGGCGTGGGCGAGCGGCTGATTACCGCCCGCAGCGAGCCCGTATTCGGCGGCGTCTACAAGCTGGTGGCAGTGGAAAAGCCGGATGGGACGGTCATCCCCAAGATCAAAATCAGTGAGAATGTGGCTAAAATCACCACGCCCCACTACAAAAAGCTATATCGGTTTTACGGCAATGACACGGGAAAGGCGATTGCCGACTATCTCACCATCCACGACGAGGTGGTGGACGATACCAAACCCCTGGTGATTTTTGACCCCGACGCCACCTGGAAAAAGAAGGAGGTCTACAACTTCACCGCCAAGGAACTCCAGGTGCCTATTTTCCTGGGGGGACAGCTGGTGTACCAGTCCCCCACTCTGGAGGAGATCCGCGTCTATTGCCAGCAGCAAGTGGACACCCTATGGGATGAGGTCAAACGCTTTGACAACCCTCACCGCTACTATGTGGACCTGAGCCAGAAGCTGTGGGATGTGAAATACACTCTGCTGGAGGAAAACCACTGATCCGGTTCTCCCGCGAAAGGAGCCAATCGTGAAACGTCCGGTGAAACAGACAACAGAGCGCCGCATCTCCGCCACCCTCCGCATTGCCATGGTGCTGGTGCTGACGCTGGTAAACATAGGAGCGGTGGTGCTGCTGTCCAGTTTTCTCCAGGCCCACTCGGCTATTGCCTTTACCGTTATGGAGGTTGCCGCCATCGCCGTGGCCATCGGCATTCAGTCCAGCCCGGCCAGCGCCAGCTATAAGCTGGCCTGGACGCTGCTGGTGGTAGCGCTGCCGGTGGCGGGAATGATCCTCTATGTGCTTTGGGGCGGCAATATTCAGAGCAAGCGGCTGAATCTGCTGCCGGTAAAGGCCCCCGCCAACCGCCCCGCCGACGTGAGGCAGTCCCAGGCCGCCGGCCAGCGGCTTATGGAGGAACTTCCCAACTGGGCCCGCCTGGCCGCCATGCTGGAGCGGAGGGGTTTCCTGCTCTACCGGGACACGGAAGCGATCTACTTCCCCACCGGGGACGCTTTTTTCGCTGACGCCCTCAGCCGCATGGCCCGGGCGGAGCACTTCATCTTTTTGGAATACTTCATTCTGGCCGAGGGCAAGCTGTGGGACCGGATGCTGGAGGTACTGGAGGACCGGGCACGCCACGGTGTGGAGATCAAGGTCATTTTTGACGACTTCGGCAATATTACCCGCATGCGCAGTGAAACCATCGACCGCATGCGTCAGGCGGGCATCGAGGTCCATATCTTCAACCCCGTCCACCAGTACGTAAACCGCCTCTACTTCAACTACCGGGACCACCGGAAAATCCTCTGCGTGGATGGGCAGTACGCCTACACCGGCGGGGTCAACGTGGCGGACGAGTACGCGGGCTTTGTCCGCCGCTTCGGGGAGTGGAAGGACAGCGGCGTACTGCTGGACGGTGCGGGGGCGTGGGGCCTTACCAGTCTTTTCATCCATATGTGGGAAATGCTGGGCGAGCACCTGCAAAGCGAGCACGACTACTACCGCCCCCTGGATTCCCCCGCCGGAACCGGCTGGTGCCAGAGTTTTACCGACGGCCCCATCAACAACCCCGACAACCCCGCCGAGGATATCTACCACCACTGCATCGTCAACGCCCACCAGTATATCTGGCTTACCACCCCCTACTTTGCCGTGGAGGACAGCCTGGTCCGCTCCCTGTGCATGGCGGCCGACAGCGGTGTGGATGTGCGCCTTCTGCTGCCGGGCATCCCCGACCACAAGTACACCCAGATCGTGGCCGGCTCCCACTACGAGGCGCTACTGGGGCATGGCGTAAAAATCTATGAGTTCACACCGGGCTTTCTCCATGCCAAAAGCTTTTTGGCGGATGGAGAACTGGCCCTGGTGGGGACGATCAACATGGATTACCGCAGCTTTCAGCTGCACCATGAGTGCGGCGTTCTGCTCTACGGGGCGCCAGCCATCGCGGATCTGCGCCGGGACATGGAGGGTATTATGGCCCGCGGCGCCATGGTCGATCTGGCAGCCTGGCGGAAGCGCCCCTGGTGGCGGAAGGTCCTGGAGAAGCTGCTGCGGGTCTTTTCCATCTGGATGTAACCCTCTATCCCCGCCGGAGCGCGGCTGATATCAACAACAAGGAGGTACCCCATGATCCATATCTACTGTGGCGACGGAAAGGGCAAAACCACCGCCGCCATCGGTCTTGCCGTCCGGGCCGCCGGCAGCGGACGCCAGGTGGTGCTGCTCCAATTCTTCAAAGACGGCAACTCCGCTGAATTTCACGCTCTGGGGCAGCTGGAGCACATCCAGGTCATCCCTCAGGCCCGCTCCTTTGGCTTCATCTGGACCCTGTCCCCCCAGGAAAAGGCGGAAGCCAGGGACTATTACACCGGCCTTCTGCACCGGGCCATGGCCCTGTCCGCCGAAGCCGGCATGCTGGTCTTGGACGAGGCCATGAGCGCCTGCTCCACGGGAACCATTGACGAGGCGGAACTGCTGGCATTTTTGCGGACAGTGCCTGCGGAGTTGGAGGTGGTGCTGACGGGCCGGGACCCGTCCCCCGCCATGCTGGAGGCGGCGAACTACGTGACGGAGATGCGGAAGGTTAAGCACCCCTTCGACCAGGGCGTTCCCGCCCGCCCCGGCATTGAATATTAACTGCGACAGAAAGGAAGGACCTCTATGCGCGCCTATGAGCGTTTTCTGCAATATGTCACCATCCCCACCCAGTCCGCCGAGGGGCGGGGCGTCAATCCCAGCACCGCCTGTCAGTGGAAACTTCTGCGCCAGCTGGCAGAGGAGATGCGCCAGCTGGGCCTGACGGATGTGTCTGTCAGTGAGTTTGGCGTGGTCATGGGCCATCTGCCCGCCACACAGGGGCTGGAGAACGCCCCGGCCATCGGCTTTCTGGCCCACGTGGATACTGCCCCGGACTTCAGCGGCGACGGCGTTTGTCCCCTTCTCCACCCGGATTACGACGGCGGCGACCTTTCCCTGCCCAGGGAGGGCCGGGTTCTGCGGGTGTCGGAGTTCCCGGCGCTGGCAGGGCTCAGGGGCCGCACCCTCATCACCGCTGACGGCGCCACCCTTCTGGGGGCGGACGACAAGGCGGGGATCGCGGAGATCATGACCCTGTGCGAACGCCTTGTGGCAAGCGGTGCGGCCCACGGCAAGATTTGTGTGGCCTTCACCCCCGACGAGGAGATCGGCGAGGGTCCGGACCACTTCGACGTGGCCGCCTTTGGCGCTCAGTACGCCTACACGGTGGACGGCGGCGCGGAGGGGGAGATCGAATACGAAAACTTCAACGCCGCAGCCGCCCGCATCTCCATTAAAGGCGTGTCCGTTCATCCCGGCTCCGCCAAGGATGTGATGGAGAACGCCCTGCTCATCGCCATGGAGATCAACAGCCAGTTGCCTCCCGACGAAATTCCCGCACGCACGGCGGGCTACGAGGGCTTTTTCCACGTCACAAACCTCACCGGCAGCGCGGAGGAGGCCGCCCTCAGCTATATCATCCGGGACCACAGTATGGAGAAATTTCAGCAGCGCAAGGCCCTGCTTCAGGACGCCGTGGCCCGCGCCCAGGCGGCCCATCCCCGCTCCTCCGTCTCTCTGGAGTTGAAGGACAGCTACTACAACATGGCCGGACAGCTGAAAGACTGCATGCACCTCATCGAAAACGCCCGCATCGCCGCCCGGGCGGCAGGGCTGAAACCTGTCACCATGCCTATCCGGGGCGGTACCGACGGGGCCCGTCTCTCCTTTGTGGGACTTCCCTGTCCCAACCTCGGCACCGGCGGCTTCAACGCCCACGGCCCCTATGAGTGCGCCACCGTGGAGGGCATGGATGCCGTGGTCGATATGCTGGAGCAGATCGTTTTCCTCTACGCCAAATAGCTGTCCGCCCCGGCGGGGGGCCTTCTCCCCGCCGGGACCCTCTCATAAATGAAAAATTTCAGTTTTTTTCAAATTCGCCCTTGACAAATAGCGGAAAATCGATATAATAATGACTGTTCGTTATGAACACAGCGGGATTGTGTAAAGGTAGCACAGCGGACTCTGACTCCGTATGTGAGGGTTCGAATCCTTCTCCCGCTGCCAAAGAAAAGTCCTGGAAATCGTTTGATTTCAGGACTTTTTCTTGTTTTGACAGGTATGCACCAGGTCGGATTACTCCAAATTCACTTTGCCTCACGCCAAATTTTGTGGTATGGTGGATACAACCATATACAACGAGGTTAGGAGAACACCATGTATCAGATTGCTGTCTGCGAGGACGAGCCGCTGATTGCAGAACAAAATATGAATATGATCTGCCGCATTCTGAACGGGTGAGGACTGATTCGCGGGAGAGGCTATCAAATCGACACCTACCACACGCCCACACCGCTGTTGGAGCGGCTGACCGCCCAGCCGGACGCGTATCACCTTCTTCTCCTGGACATCAGCTGGATGGCGGTGAGAGCGGCTTGGAAGTGGCGGCTTTTCTGCGCAAGAAGCGCATCACAGCTTCCATCCTCTACATCACTGCATATCAGGACTGCCTCAGAGACGCTTTCTACACCCATGCGCTGGATTTTTGGGTCAAACCGGTGGACGAGCAAAAGCTGGCCGCCGCCCTGGAGTGGGATTGCCGCAAAAACTACCGCCCGGAGCGTCCTCTGCTCCACATAGGAGATGGAACCATTCCTCTGGAGGAGATATTCTGCCTTAAAGCCACTCAGCACAAGGTAGTGTTCCATTTGGCAGATAGGCTCCTGTTTTTCCCTGAAACCCTCTCCGGGCTGGAATTGGAGTTGCCGCCGCATACCTTCTGCCGGAGCCACTTCAGCTTTCTGGTCAATTTGTCCCACGTGCGCGAAATCAAGCGCACCTCCCTCATACTGGATAACGGCAAGAAGTTTCCGGTCAGCCGCCACGCCTATCCAGCACTGGTGTCCGAGCACATTACCTACATAAAAAAAAGCTGCAGAATATAAAAGCACACTCTCCCGGCAAAGGAAGAGCGTGCTTTTTCATTTCTTCATCAAAAGCGCAGTACTGACGGAAAAGCCGCCCTCCGGAAGTTCTATCACCAACTCGCCGGTGTACTTTCTCGCAATGGCCTAGGCCGCTCTCATGCCGAAGCCGTGCCCATCCTCAGACTTGGCGGACCGGCACAGCCCTGTGTCGCTGTGGCGTTCCACCGGGGCGAAGCGGGCGTTATCCACTCCAACGAACAGACACAGTCCATCCACATACATCAAACTCTTTATCCATCTTTTTGCCCCGTCCGGAGCCTTCTCATTGACTTCATGGTGTTGGACATGCGGTCCCGCAAAGTCATGACAATTCCTACTTCTGGCATATATCCACCCCCTTGCGGTTTATTATTATGTGATATACGATTTGCAGTAAGGATACGCGCGCACCATGACATACGAACCGCAGGAAGGATGTGAGCCTATGCTTTACAACTACAAATGGAAAAATTTGCCGACTGGTTTCAAATGTGTGATAATAATTGGAACACCCATTGTCATTGCTCTGTATTGCATTCTTTTATAGGTCTCTGCCGCCGCCCATGCCCGGGCGGCGGTTTTTTATGCATTCATGCAGATTAAGCATTCAGCTGCTGGGTCTCCTTGTCCAGGGCCTTGGTCTTGTCCCCAATCCGGGCCAACACGGTGGAACCGCCGTCTATCACGGTAAAATATACGCTCATACTTGCTTCTGGCATGGCGCGCTGTAGGCATATAAAAGCATTTTTCGCCTCATATTGACAGGTCCTGCAAGTCGTGATAACATGAAAAATACTTGCGTGCCGCGGTGCGCCCACAGAGAAGGAGAGTTGCTACCATGCCCGAAATTTTTGAAGTACTGATGATCGTATGCTTTGGCCTGTCCTGGCCCCTGTCCATCTACAAATCCTGGATCTCCCGGACCGCCGAGGGAAAAAGCCTGCAGTTCGAGGTATTTATCTGGATCGGCTACATCTGCGGCATTGCCAGCAAGGTGTCCCGCATCCTGATTTCCGGCCCCCAGTCCGGGCTGTTCTACCTGGCCATGGTCTTTTACTGTATCAACCTGGTAGCCGTCAGCATCGATATTCTCCTGTACTTCCGCAATAAGGGCCTGGACCGGCAGCGCGCCGCCCGGTAAACCGAGCGTCATCCGACAGAGGGTCCGCCCCGGCGCGGACCCTTTTGCTATGCAAAAGCATAGCAAAAGGGCCATGTGCCGCTGAAAGCGGCACGGCCTTAAAATCCGGGCGC
>USMP01000055.1 GCA_900555795.1 uncultured Eubacteriales bacterium | reverse complement strand
AAAATTCGTGGCTTCTCCCGCTAAAATATTGAGTCAAATTTCTGAAAAGTCTATTTTGCAACAATCCCGTTCTTTGACAGACCAAATGGTATCCGGGTTTAACTCGGATGCTTTTTTGTGATATTGCGTTTTTTGATGGGGATTCTTACAGAGACCCGTTAAATACGTATTTGTCCAGACGGTCGAATGCCTCCTGAACACGGGACAGGGGCAGGGCAAGATTCATGCGGATGTGGCAGGGACCGTAGAAGGCGCGGCCGTCCTGAATGGCGACACCAACGTTCCAAGCGGCTTTCTCCACCTCACCGATGGCCTTTCCGTGCTTTTCGCACCATTCGGTGCAGTCAACAAACAGCATGTAGGTGCTTTCTGGCTTGCTTACCTTCACGCCGTCAAAGTGATCGGCAATGTACCGGCACGCGAAGTCAATGTTTCCTTCCAGAACCTGACAGAGTTCATCCACCCATTCGTCTCCTTCCGGCGAATAGGCGGCCATCAGCGCGTGCATGGAAAGAACGTTCATATGGTTGTACTGTGTCAGCATCTGCTCCATCTTTGTTCCCCTGTACATCATGATCTGCAAGTCCATGGGCGCGAACCCCATCGGCCCCATTATGCTGTGCATGATCGGCTCTATGACCGCCTTTTTCTCCCCCCTTGCCACCCCTGCGGTGCCGGTAATGATGGGTGCCGGCGGCTGTGGTATGAAGGATCTGGCAAAAATGGGCTGGCTGCCCGCCGTTATCATCACCGTGGTGGCCGTGGGGTGGATCATGACCATCTACCCTGTGTTTTAAGGTTCGGTTCCGTCAGCTTGTATCAGAAAGGAGATATTCTGTGGAGCCTATTACCTGCATTGCCACCGGCGACGCCTTTATTACCCGCCGCTTTCCGCGGAAGGGGTACCAGGGCCTGGAGGAACTCCAGGCAGTTATTGGACACGGCCCCCATGAACTGCGGGGCGTGGAACTGTACCCCGGTGGGCTGATTCTGTACAGCCTGGGGAACTTTATCTTCCAGACGGAGACAGTTTCCCGCCAGCCTTACGAGGCCTATGACAACAAGCGCCTGCCAATTCACACCAAGGTGGGGGCGTATATGGATCAGCGCAGCAAAAACGGCACCGCCGGCTACCCCACGCAGGAAAACATTTGGCGCTCGGTGATGGCCTTCTGGGATATGGAGGATGGGCGCGTCACCGGGGTACGGCTGTATCCTGTTTCCCTGGGGACGGGTGAGCCCCGGACCCGCCGGGGTACCCCGGTGCTGACCCGGGACGAGGATACCCTGCGCTATTTGGCCCGGCTGAGCCAGCCCTTCGGTACAGCCATCCGCGTGGAGGATGGCGTGGGCTATGTTGACTGTATGTAAAAGGAAGAAGCTGTATGAATCGACGGATCAGGGACCTGGCGCAGGCGTATGCCCAGGCGTGCAACCAGGAGGCATTGGAACTGCTGCGGACCCTGGGCAGGATTCCCACGCCCACCCGCCGGGAGGACCTGCGGGCGGAATTCTGCCGGGATTGGCTGCTGGCCCAGGGGGCCCGGGATGTGACCATAGACATGGCCAAAAATGTCATCTGCAAAATTGGCTGCGAGGAGCACCGGGAGCTGGTGGCCTTTGCGGCGCATACGGATATCGTGTTTCCCGACGAGGACACCCTTCCCATGCGGGAGGAGGCGGGCAGGCTCTACGCCCCCGGCATTGGGGACGACACGGCCAACCTGGTGCATCTGCTGCTGGGGGCCAAGTACCTGCTGCAAAATCAGGTAAAGCTTACCTGCGGTGTGCTGATTGTGGCCAATTCCTGCGAGGAGGGCCTGGGCAACCTGGACGGGGCGAAGGAACTGTTTGTCTCCTATGGGGATCGGATACGGGCCTTTTACTCCTTTGACGGCTACACCCCCCAGTGCTGCAGCAATGCGGTGGGTTCCTACCGCTACCGGATCAGCTGTAAAACGGTGGGGGGGCCACTCCTATTTAAATTTTGGGGAGCCCAACGCCATTGAGATCCTCTGCCGCCTGGTGGGGGAACTGTACAAAATCCAGCCCCCCACAGAGGTGAAAACCACCTACAATGTGGGGCGCATTGAGGGCGGCACAACGGTCAACTCCCTGCCCCAGGCATGCAGCATGCTGTATGAGTTCCGGTCCACATCCCAGAAGTGCCTGGAGACAATGGAGAGGGCCTTCCATCAGGCGGTGGACACCTGCCGGGACCTGGGCGGCGAGGTGACGGTGGAACTGCTGGGAGTGCGTCCGGGCAACGGCCCCGTGGACGCGTCGGCGCTGGACGCCTTCACCCGGCAGAGCGCCGATAGTATCGGTACGTTCTATACCGGTGCCATTGACTACGCCCCCTGCTCCACGGACAGCAACGTGCCCCTTTCCCTGGGCATTCCGGCCAACACCGTGGGTACCGTTCTTGGAGGCCTGGCCCATACCCGGGAGGAGTGGGTGGATCTGAGCAGCATGCCCATGGGACAGGCGATCGCTCTGAGCCTGATGCTGCTCTACGCCGATCTGACGGAGGAACTGTAGGAGAGCCAATAGAAGCTGATTGCCCCGGGGAGCCTGCTTGGCAGGCTCCCCGGGGCAATTTTCGCGCACAGGAGGGCAGCTGTTTCAGCTGCCGCTTTCCATCATCTCCAGGGTCAGATCCAGGTATATGCCGTTTCGCCACACGCGGATACTGACCAGATCCCCCACATAGAGATCCCGGCGCAGGGCCAGAATGTCCTCGGTGCTGCTGACGGACTCCCCGGCGAAGGCCACTACGTAGTCCCCCACTTGGATGCCCGCCTTCTCGCCGCCGAGGCCCGCCGTCACCTCCATGATCTCCAGACCGCTGGAGCCGTCGGGCAGGGTGGTGGGGATGCGGCTGATGGACAGACCCAGCACCGGCTGGGGCTGAATTTGCCCAAATTGGATGATCTCGTTGACCCAGCGGACCGCCAGGCTTGTGGGAATGGCAAATCCAAGGCCCTCAATGGTGTCATAGCCGCTCATCATCTTGATGGTGTTGATGCCCACCACCTGGCCGTATTCGTTGATAAGGGGGCCGCCGGAATTGCCGGAGTTGAGGGCGGCGTTGGTCTGGAGCAGGGTCATGGTAATCCCGTCCACATCCACGTCCCGGTTGATGGCGGAGACGATGCCGTCGGTAAACGTGCCCCGCAACTCCATGCCCAGGGGATTGCCGATGGCGTAGACCTTGTCACCCACGGTAAGCTCGTCGCTGACGCCGAATTCCGCCGCCGTGAGGCCCTGGGCGTCCACCTTCAGTACCGCCAGGTCGTTGTCCACATCATAGCCCACCAGCTGGGCGCTGTAGCTGCTGTCCACCCCGTAGGCGTCTGTCAGCAGCACCAGGCACTCATAGCTGCCGGCAATCACATGGTAATTGGTGAGGAGGTAGCCGTCGGAGGTAAAGACAATGCCGGTGCCCACGCTGGCGGAGGTGCTTTGATAGCCCAGCACGGTGACAACGGAGGGATTCACCCTCTGGTACACCTCCTGGGGGGTCAGGCGCTCCTGGTCCGGGGCGGAAACCAGCGCCATGGCCGCGTCGCCGCCGGTGGGATAGCGGGCGATGGTGGTCTCCGCGGTGCTGGGCTCCTCATCAGACCAGTAGTAGAAGTCGCCGTCCCCATAGGGGGCCTGGCTGCCGCCTCCGTAAGGGGGTGGAACGTTGCCGTCGCCGCCGCCCCTCAGGGCGTACCAGATGCCGAGCCCCAGGCATACCGCCACAACCAGCACGGACAAGATAACAAAGAGGCGCATCCCCCAGCGGCCCCGGGAGGGCTTCTCCGGCGGGGCGATGGCCGCCCGCCAGAGAGGGGCCGGGGCCGGCGGCGGGGTCAGCATGCTCTCCGGCAGGTCCCGCTCATAGCGCAGCTGTACGGGCTCCGCCTGCTCCTCCGACCGGTAGGTCAGAACGATCTCTTTCTGCTGTTCAAAATCCATATGTGCCTCCTCACCCGTTCTTGGCGGCCGTCCGCTCCTCCGCCAGCTGGACGGTGAAGGAGAAGGTGGTCACACCGTTTTCACTGGTGGCGCTGATCTCTTCCCGGTGCTGCTCCAAAATCGTGCGGACGATGTACAGCCCCAGGCCCACGCCGTCCTTGTCCTCGCTGCGGGACTTGTCGCTCTTGTGAAAGCGCTCAAAGAGCAGGGGCAGTTCGTCCGAAGGAATGGTCTCCCCCTGGTTGCAGATGGTAACAACCGCCTTTTCCCCCTGCTTTTCCAGGCCCAGAAAGAGGGTGGAATCGGGGGAGGCGAATTTGGCGGCGTTCTCCAGCAGATTGTAGACCACCTGGGTCAAAAGGTCGTTGTCCCCCAGCACAATCACCGGGTCCTCGGGGATTTCCACGTCCACATCCAGCCCCCGGTCCGTAATCTTTTTCTCCATGGACACCAGCACCCGCCGCATGGACTCCGACAGGTCAAAGGGCTTTTTCTGCTTGATGAGGTCGATGCTCTGCAGCTGGCTGACGTCCAGCATCCGCCGCACCAGGCGGCTGAGGCGCCGGCTCTCGTTGGAGATGATGCGCAGGTACTGCTTCTCCTCCTCCGGAGAGATGACCCCGTCCAGAATCCCGTCGGCGTAGCCGGCGATGGTGGTCATGGGGGTTTTCAGTTCGTGGGAGATGTTGGCGATAAACTCCCGGCGCTGCTGTTCCGTGCGCTGAAGGGAGTCGGCCATGGCGTTAAAGGCCTCCGTCAGTTCCCCCACCTCGTCGTCCCGGCCTGTGTCGTAGACCCGGGCGTCGAAATTGCCCTCGGCAAATTTTCGGGCGGCGGAGGCCATGTCCTTGATGGGCTTGGTCTGCTGCATGGAGGTGGTGGCGGTGGCCACAAAGGCGATGAGCAGCACGGTGATGGAGGTCATGCCGAAAATGCCCAAAAAGGCCCGCCACATCTCCGTCAGGGAACTGGGCTCGGTAATGGCCAGTACCGGGCCAACCACCACGCCGCCGCTCTCGTCGTTCTGGGCGGGAATGGCCACCACGAAGCGCTTGCTGTCGTAGATCCCCAGATCGCTGCTGCCGACGTAGGTCTCCCCGGCCTGCAGCTTCTCGCCCATGGCGCTGGGCAGGGTCAGTTCCACGCCGCCAATGCTGGTATCGGTGCTGATAAAGCCGCCGAAGGAGGGAATCCAGATCAGGAACGTCACGTTGGACATCTTCTGGGCCACGTTCATCATATCCCGCAGTTCCTCGTTCCACACCCCCTGGTAGAGGGGCTGCTGGTAGGAGGCCTCCGCCATCTGGGCGATCATGTGGGCCTTATCCTCCAATTCGTTGCGCTTTTCCGTCATAATGTAGCTGTATGTCAGGGCAAAAAAGGAGGTGCCCAACAGCACCAGGGTCAGGGCCACCATGCCGATGGTGACGATGAACTGGCGCCAATAGATGCCTTTGAATCTGCTCATGGGGGTTCCTTTCTGCCGGCACCGGCTGCGGCGGGGGCTTGTGTGCGCTGGGCGGGGAAGATTTATTTGCCGGTGGGTGTCAGTTCAAACTTGTACCCCACGCCCCAGACAGTCTTCAGCGCCCACTGGTCGCTGATGCCCTCCACCTTTTCCCGCAGGCGCTTGATATGCACATCCACTGTGCGGCTGTCTCCAAAGTAGTCGAAGCCCCATACCTCATCCAGCAGCTGGTTGCGGGTGTAGACCCGGTTGGGGGTGGAGGCCAGGTGGTAGAGAAGTTCCAACTCCTTGGGCGGGGTATCAATCTTTTTCCCGTCCACTGTCAGTTCATAGGAGTCCAGATCAATCACCAGCTTGTCAAAGACCAGCCGCTTTTTCGTGTCGTCGGGAATTTCCGTGCGCCGCAGCACGGCGTTGATGCGGGCAATGAGTTCCTTCATTTCAAAGGGCTTGACAATGTAGTCGTCCGCCCCCATCTCCAGGCCCTGGATGCGGTCGAACACCTCGCTTTTGGCGGTGATCATGATGATGGGCGTGCGGCTGGTCTCCCGGATCTTGCCGCACACCGCCCAGCCGTCCATAACCGGCAGCATGATGTCCAGCAGAACCATGTCCGGCTGCATGGAGCGGAAGGCGTCCACGGCGGCGGCGCCGTCAAAGACGGTTTGCACCTCGAAGCCCTCTTTCTCCAGATACATGCGGATCAGATCGGAAATATTGTGGTCATCCTCCACCACCAGGATCTTTCTCGCCATACAAATCCCTCCTCATCCACCGAGGCGTGCCGGCCCAGGGGGATGTTCTTTAAAAGTGAGTAGCATTATATCCCCGTTTTGGAGATTTTGCTTGAACTTTCTGTAAATTAGATTCCCATCAGCCCGACACCATGTGCCAGGAGCAGATGTGACAGCCGGCGCTGTCCAGACCGGTCAGCAGAGCCGTCAAGCCGTCCGTGCAGCCGCCGGCGGGGCCCAGATACACCCCCAGATCCCGGCGGTATGCCGCGATGGAGGCGAGAAGGCTTCTGGCCTGGGAGGAACTGGATAGGCCCGTCTCCCGCCGGTCCAGTTCCCAGGTCATGAGGGAGAAGCCCATCTCCCCCAGCAGCGGGGCGATGTCCGCGCTCCCCTCGTACCAGGCCAGGTCCAGCCAGAGCATCGCCTCCCGCCAGGCCAGGTCCCTGGCCCGCTCCAGTTCCGCCTCCACCTCCTCCGGCGTCTGGCCCAGGATCAGAAGCGCCGCGCTGTGGCCGCCGGCCACCACGCCCCGCAGCAGATCCCCGTCCAGTTCCAGCTGATCCGCCGTCAGCAGGAAGGTGGCCTGGGCATCCGCCGCGGCCAGCAGGGAGAGGGCCTGCCGGGCCTCCTCTCCGCTCTGTCCGGCAATGACTAGGTGGACCTGCTGGCCCGCGATGGGCAGATAGGGGCCGCCCTCCTCCGCTCCGCCCTGCTGCTGGACCTGCGACTCATAGGCGCTGTAGAGGCCGGCCATCCGGCCAGCGGCGGCGTCAATAAATTTTTCGTCGCTGAGGATCTGAACGCCGCTGGTCACGCGGATCAGGGGGACGGTGTCGGTGGAGCGGTAGGTCCAGGACAGACCGAAGTAGCGGCAGACCATGTCCAGGGGAAAGAAAATGTAGTCGCCCTTTTCAATGGCATGGCCTTCATAACTCTGCCCCTCCTTGTCCTCCACGGTCTGCTCCTCCAGGTTGAAGCGCAGATCCATGTCCATGGTGTAGAGGATGGCCAGATGCATGCTGTAATTGCGGGCGTAGTTGACGCCCAGATCCGTCCCCTGAAAGACGGTGTGGGGCACGTAGAGCACCCCGTTGGAGAGGAAGGGCATGGTTTCCGCCGTCAGATCCATCAGCACGCCGTTGACCGCTGTGAAGTATACGCCCGACAGCGCCGCCCGCCCCCGGCCTGGCGCCAGGGTCAGGGCCAGGGCTGCCGCCAGCAGCCAAGCTGCCGCTTTTCGAAAAATCCGTTTCACGCTCCGCCCCCTCCCGCCCGCCGATCCGCCGGCATGGGCGCAGAATAGCCGCTTTGCGGCTTGATACCATGCGGCTATTTTACCACAGTTTGCCCGCCGGCGCAATCGGCAAATCCCTCCGCCCGCCGGACTGCTCCGGCATTTACAGCGGCGGAAAATCGTGTTATAATTTTGCCGACTGGTTTCTACATCCAGTCCAAGCGCGGCGGGGCCTGCCCTCCGCGTTCGTTCGGCGGCTATGGCC
>USMP01000054.1 GCA_900555795.1 uncultured Eubacteriales bacterium | reverse complement strand
ATCAAACTGTAAAGAAAGCCGTCTTGCGGGGCAGAGATGGGTGTGCTATACTAAATAAACTGGTGCCCGGAGAGGACCGACCCGCCTGTCCGCCGCCTGCGAACGCGAAAAGATGCGCCTGAGTGCATCAACTGAGTTGCCGCGTCGGGACTTGACCCAATTGTCCGTTCGTTGCGAACCTTTGAGTTGCAGAGATTGAATGAAACGAGTATGAGAGAAGTATTGTGTTATCTGAGGCCCTATCGGGGCAGGGTGGCTCTGGCGATCGCTATGGTGGCGGTGTCCACCCTTTGTAACCTGATGCTGCCCACAATTATGAGCAGCATCGTCAATACCGGCGTGTACAACGCCGATTTTCCGTACATTGTCCGCTGCTGCGGACTGATGCTGCTGGTGGCGCTGGCGGGGCTGGGGTCCGTACTGATGGGCACCAAGACCAGCGCGGAGGTGGTGGCGGCCTTCTGCGCCGATATGCGCAGGGACATCTTCAAGAAGGTAAACGCCCTCACCTTTGAGGAGTTCGGCGCCATGGGAACCGCCGCCCTTGTCACCCGTTCCACCCATGATATTGAGACGGTCTCCTGGGTGGCGTCCATGCTCTCCGGCACGGTTATCACCATTCCGGTACTGTTCGTGGGCGGCGTACTGCTGGCGCTCAGCAAGGATCTGATGCTGAGCCTGATTCTGCTGTGCTTTGTGCCCATTATCTTTGTCGTGGTGGTAGCCATTGGGCGGAAGATCGACCCCCTGTGGAAGAAGTCCGACGACTATATTGACCGGCAAAACGACATTATGCGGGAACGGCTGTGGGGCATCCGGGTCATCCGGGCCTTCAACAAGGAGCCCCATGAGCAGGAGCGCATTGCCGACGCCACCCGGATCATGGCGGAGAACATCATCAAGGCCAACACCAGCATGGGGGCTGTGTCGCCCCTGGCCCTTTTTGTGTTCAACGCCGCGGCTGTGCTGATTGTGTATGTGGGCGGGGCGCGGATGGCCTCTTTGGGCAGTCCCAGCGCCGGCGACATCTTTGCCATCGTCCAGTACATCTCCCTGGTCATGAACGGGGTGGTGATGGCGGCCTTTGCCATTGTCATGTATCCCCACGCCAAGGTGGCCTCCGGCCGCATTGCCCAGGTTACGGGCGCCCGGGGCATGGCGGACCAGCGGCCGGAGCAGGACGTGCGGTTCCGGGGCGACATTGATTTTGACCACGTTACCTTCCGCTATGAGGACGCCGACGAGAGCGCTGTCAGCGACATCGATATCCACATTAAGGCGGGACAGAAGGTGTCCATTATCGGCGGTACCGGCAGTGGCAAAAGCACTCTGGTGCAGCTGCTGCTGGCTTTCCGGGAGCCTACCTCCGGGACCATCCGCTTTGACGGGGTGGACGCCGGCCGGTGGGGCCAGCGCACCATCCGGCACAACGTCAGCGCCGCTCTGCAAAAGACCGCCATTTACAGCGGCACCGTCCGGGAGAACCTGCTCATGGGGGACCCCGCCGCCAGCGAGGAGCGGCTGCGGGAGGCCGCCCGCATTGCCCAGATCGGGGATTTCATCGATTCTCTGGACGAGGGCTATGACCACGAACTGGCTCAGGCGGGGAAGAACCTGTCCGGCGGCCAGAAGCAGAGGCTCTCCATTGCCAGGGCTGTGCTGAAGGATGCCCCCATCTACCTCTTTGACGACAGCTTCTCCGCCCTGGACTTTCTCACGGAGGCCCGGCTGCGGGAGGAACTGAACACCAGGATGGCGGGACGGACCCGCATCGTCATCACCCAGCGCGTCACCTCCGCCATGGACTCGGACCGCATCTATGTGATGGATCGGGGCAGAATTGTGGACAGCGGCACGCATCAACAGCTGCTGGATGGCTGCGTCATCTACCGGGAGATCTATGCCTCCCAGACAGGGGGTGAGCGGGCATGAGCGAGAGAGAAAAGACTCTGGAGCGCCGGACGGAAAACCGGCACATTCTGCTGCGCATCCTGCAGACCGCCAGGCCGATCCGCTGGTGGCTACTGCTGGGATGTCTGCTGGCTATGGTGGTGATTATCTGCGCTCTGGCCGGCCCGAAGCTGATGGGAAATCTTGTCCAGCAGCTGTACGACTACTGGGCGGCGTATCAGAGCGGAGCGGGGGCGGCGGACCTGCCGGCGGCGCTGGTTCCGGGGCTTTTATGCCTGCTGGGGGTCTACGGGGTGCACAGCCTTTTTACCTATTTCAAGATGCTGCTGCTGAACAACGTGGTCAGCCGGTACTTCACCTGCAACCTGCGGATCATGATTTCCGATAAGCTTCAGCGGCTTCCGGTCAGCTATATTGACGGCACCCCTGTAGGGGAGATCCTTCACCGCATGACCGACGATGTCTCCCGTATGGGCAATACCGTCCATGAAATTGTGGATACCCTCATGAGCGGCTTTCTCCAGATCCTGGCCATTTCCGTGGTCATGCTGCTGGAGGACTGGCGGCTGGCGCTGATGGTGATCCTGATTATGCCCCTGTCCATTAAGCTCTCCGCCCTAGTGGCGGAGAAGAGCAATGTGTATTTCCGGGAGATGCACAAGCAGAGCGGCAAACTCTACTCTGTGGTGGAGGAGAGTTATACCAACTACGCCACCACCCGGGCCTACAATATGGAGGACTACAATGGGAAACGCCATGAGGAGGTCAATCTTCTCCAGCAGAAGGCGGAGGCTAAGGCCAACTTCCTGGGCAGCATTGTCCAGCCGGTCATCTCCTTTTCCAACGCCCTCACCTATATTCTTATCAACCTCCTGGGGGGCTGGCTCATTGTCTACCAGGGGGTCGGCGTGGGGACAGTGATGACCATTGTCCTCTTTGCCCGGCAGATTGCCGCGCCCCTGGAGCAGATTGCCAACGGCATGAGCAACATTCAGCACGCTACCGCTGCCGCCGGCCGGGTATTTACCCTGCTGGATATGGAGGAGGAGGCCCCTATTTCCGGTGAGATCCGCCGGGAGCAGGTGAAGGGCCGGGTGGAGTTCCAGGATGTGTCCTTCTCCTACGACAAGGATGTCCCCCTCATCCAGCATCTGAACGTACGGGTGGAGCCGGGACAGAAGGTGGCCATCGTGGGGCCCACCGGCGCGGGCAAAACGACCATCGTCAACCTGCTGATGCGGTTTTATGACGTGGACCAGGGCAGCATCCTGGTGGACGGGGTAAACCTGGCGGATGTGTCCCGGGACTCCAGCCGGCAGCTGTTTGCTATGGTGCTCCAGGATACCTGGCTTTTCAAGGGGACCATTGCGGAGAACGTGGCCTACGGGCGGCCCGGTGCTACCCGGGAGGAGATCGTGAAGGCCTGCGACGAGGCCTATTGCGACCACTTTATCCGCACCCTGCCCAAGGGGTATGACACGGTCATCGGGGAGGACAACATCACCATTTCCGGCGGCCAGAAGCAGCTGCTGACCATTGCCCGGGCGCTGCTGGCGGACCGGGACCTGCTGATACTGGATGAGGCCACCTCCAACGTGGACACCCGCACGGAGATTTTGATCCAGAAGGCCATGGATAAGCTGATGCGCGGCCGCACCTGCTTTGTAATTGCCCACCGGCTGAGTACCATTGTGGACGCGGATGTGATCCTGGTGCTGCGGGACGGCCAGATTGTAGAGCAGGGGAGCCATCGCCAGCTTTTGGAGCAGAGGGGCTTCTACTACCAGCTCTACACCAGCCAGTACGCGATATAGGGGACAACAGAAGCGCCCGGCGGCCTATGGCCGTCCGGGCGCTTCGGCTTGCCTCCCCGGGGCGGCCCGCGCGGTTTTTATGGATTTTCTGATTCCCCGGTTGTCATTCCCTTGGAAACATGGTACAATAGCCGCAAAGCGGCTATTGTACGCGCATGCCGCCTGTCCGGGGCGGAGCGCTGAAATTGCAGCCGGCGGCCGGGACGGCCCCATGGCATATATTGCACCATGAATGAAATTCATGGTGCAATAAAACAATTTGACAAGTGCGCCGCGAGGCGGACAGAATCTACAAAGGAGCAAGCAAAAATGGATGAAAAAAAAGTCATGCTCTCTGGCATTAAGCCCAGCGGCGATTTAACCCTGGGATCTTACCTGGGGGCGATCAAGAACTGGGCCGCCCGGGCCGAGGAGTTCGACTGCTACTATTTTATGGCGGATATGCACTCCATCACTGTGCGGCAGGATCCGGCGGCGCTGCGCCGGCGGACGCTGGAGCAGCTGGCCCAATATATTGCCTGTGGTCTGGACCCGGAGAAAAACACCCTCTTTATCCAATCCCATGTGCACCAGCACGCGGAACTGGGCTGGGTTCTCAATTGCTACGCCATGTTCGGGGAACTGAGCCGTATGACCCAGTTTAAGGATAAATCCGCGAAAAATGCGGAGAATGTCAACGGCGGCCTTTTCACCTATCCCAGCCTGATGGCGGCGGACATCCTGCTCTACCAGCCGGACTATGTCCCCGTTGGGGAGGACCAGAAGCAGCACGTGGAACTGACCCGCAATATCGTGCAGCGCTTCAACGGCGTCTATGGCGATGTGTTCAAGATGCCCGAGCCCTATATCCCCAAGGTGGGGGCCCGGATTATGAGCCTGACCAATCCCACCGCCAAAATGTCCAAGAGCGAAAACGAGGACACCGGCCGGGTGACGCTGATGGATGATCCCGCTGTCATCATGAGGCAGTTTAAACGGGCCGTTACCGACAGCGACACGGAGCGCTGTGTTCGCTACGCGCCGGAGGAGAAGCCGGGCGTTGCCAATCTAATGACCATCTACGCCGCCGTTACCGGTAAAAGTTTTGACGAGATTACGGCGGAGTTTGACGGCAAGGGCTATGGCGTATTCAAAAGTTCTGTGGGAGAGGCCGTGGTGGAGGCGCTCCGCCCCATCCGGGAGGAGGCGGCCCGGATTATGAAGGATAAGGCCTATCTGGAGAGTGTGTATCGCGCCGGTGCGGAGAAGGCCTCCTATGTGGCGGAAAAGACCCTGCGGAAGGTCTACAAAAAAGTGGGCTTCGTGGCCAGATAGGTGGAGGCGGACGAATCAATGAATACCATGTTTGACCGGAGTATTGTGCTGCCGGTAATTATGGCCCTGGGCCTGTCCATGGTCATCAGTTTCCTGCTCACCCCGCTGGTAAAGAAGCTGGCCTACCGTATCGGTGCAGTGGACGTGCCCAAGGATAACCGCCGGATGCACAATCACCCCATTCCCCGGCTGGGGGGGCTGGCCATTTTTGTGGGCTTTGTGGTCAGCGTCCTGCTCTTTGCGGAGATCGACCGGCCCCTGCGGGGCATATTGCTGGGTTCCTGCCTCATTGTGGCGGTGGGGGTGGTGGATGACGCCCACCCCCTGGGGGCGGGCATCAAACTGATCCTGCAAATCGTGGCGGCCCTCATCGCCGTGTGGCACGGGGTGGTCATTCAGACCATTGCCAACCCTCTGCCCTTTCTGGGGGGACCCTACTGGGATTTCGGCATCATGGCCGTGCCCATTACGGTGATCTGGATCGTGGCGGTGACAAACTCCGTGAACCTGATCGACGGACTGGACGGCCTTGCCGACGGGGTCAGTACCATTGGGGCCCTGGCCATGCTGATTATTGCGCTGATGATGGGGAATATGGAGATGGCGGTCATCTGCGGGGCCCTGGTAGGGGCCTGTGTGGGCTTTATTCCCTACAATCGGAATCCGGCCCAGATCTTTATGGGGGATACGGGCTCCACTTTCCTGGGGTATATGCTGGCCACTGTGTCGGTGACGGGGTTATTTAAACTCTACGCCATGATTTCCTTCATTGTGCCCTTTATTATCCTGGGCTTTCCCATCTACGACACAGCCTCCGCCTTTATCCGCCGCATTCTCAAGGGGCAGAACCCCATGAAAGCGGACCGGGGGCATACGCACCACAAGCTGATCGATATGGGCATGAACCAGAAGCAGGCGGTGGCTACCCTGTATATGGTGGCCGGTGTGCTGGGCATTTGCGCAGTGATGATTGTCACCAGCGGCTATGTAAAGCTGATTTTGTCCATTGTGGCCCTGGCGGCCACTGCCTTCACCGTGACCCGGATTGCCCGTTACCCCTATGACCACCTGAAAAAGAACAGCGAGGAGCCGGGACAGGCCGCTGAGGCCCATGAGGCGGAGCCGGCCGGGGACGACCCGGAGAAAAAGGAGTCCTGAATGGAAAAACTGCGGATTATGAGCGTGTTTGGCACCCGGCCCGAGGCCATCAAAATGGCTCCTCTGGTAAAGGAACTGGCTGCCCGGGCGGAGATCGAGTCCATCTGCTGTGTGACCGCCCAGCACCGTGAGATGCTGGACAGCGTACTGGAGGTCTTTTCTCTGACGCCGGATTGGGATCTGGATATCATGACACCCCGCCAGACCCTCTCCACCATCACCAGCAAGTGCCTGACCGGGATGGACGAGGCCATCGACACCCTCTCACCGGATATGATCCTGGTCCACGGGGATACCTCCACCACCTTTGCCGGGGCTCTGTCCGCCTTCTACCACAAGGTGCCGGTTGGCCATGTGGAGGCGGGACTGCGCACCTATGACAAGTATTCCCCCTACCCGGAGGAGATGAACCGGAAGCTGGTCACGGCCATTGCGGACCTGTATTTCTGCCCTACGGAGGCGAACCGGGAGAACCTGAGGCGGGAGGGCGTTACCCAGGGGGTGTTTGTCACCGGTAATACGGTGATTGATGCCCTGCGTACAACGGTGCGAAAGGATTTTTCCTTTACAACAGATGAACTGAACCGGTTGGACTATGACCAGAAGAAAATCCTGCTGGTCACATGTCACCGCCGGGAAAATTACGGCCAGAGCATGGAGGATATTATGTCCGCCCTGGCGGAGATTGCCCGGACCCATGAGGAGGTGGAACTGGTGTATCCCGTCCACCTCAGCCCTGTGGTGCAGGAGTGCGCCCATCGCCACCTGGATGGCATGGCCAATGTCCACCTCACCGCCCCTCTGGCGGCGGACGAGATGCACAATCTGATGGCCCGCTGCTATCTGGTACTGACCGACTCCGGCGGGCTTCAGGAGGAGGCGCCGGCCCTCGGTAAACCTGTGCTTGTCCTGCGCCGGGAGACGGAGCGGCCTGAGGCCGTAGAGGCTGGTACGGTCAAGCTGGCGGGAGTGTCCTACGGCGATATTGTGTCCATGGCCCACACCCTGATTACGGATTCCGCCGCCTATGCCGGGATGGCCCATGCGGTGAACCCCTACGGCGATGGCCAGGCCTGCCGGCGGATCGCGGACGCCATTCTGTGGCGCTTTGGCCGGGGGCCCAGACCGGAGGACTTCCGGGCCTGATGGCTGTCCGGGCTTGGGAAGGAGGCGCCGCCTGTGGATAAGCGAAAAATGGCCTACTTCACCGCTGGTGTGGGGATCTTGATCCTGGTGGTGGTGCTGCTTCTGGCTCACAGCAGTCCGCGCCAGTCCGGCGGCATTACCCTGCCCCAGCCCCAGGCCGACATGGGCGGCGCGGAGGCGGGAAACAGCCCCGGGGAGGGGCTGAATGTGGTGCGGATTACTCCGGACACAGTGCAGCTGGCCATCAATACGCTGTCCCGTCCCACTGTGTACAGCCGCACCCAGGTGGTAGAGACCTTTTGGAGCGGTGGCAGCGGCTCCGCTACCTATCTTGTGGCGGTCAGCGG
>USMP01000053.1 GCA_900555795.1 uncultured Eubacteriales bacterium | reverse complement strand
GCCCGCTCCACGTGGCGGATCGCCATGGCCTCCGCCCGGACAGCGTCCCCGGCAGCCAGGGCCTCAAAGATGGCCCGGTGTTCCGCCGTGGATTTCTGGGCCCGCTGGTTGTCACTGACGGACAACCGCCGGTGTCGCATCAGCCGCTTCATCAGCCCGGTCAGCTGCTTTTCAAATACCCGGCTGCCGCAGGCGGCATATATGGCGGCGTGGAATCTGCTGTCCGCCTCCAACACACGGTCCGGCAGGCTGCGGGAGACATAAAATTCCTGCAGTGTGACATTTTCATCCAGAGCCATCAGCTGGTCCTTCGTGATGTTCCGGCAGCACATGGCCGTGGCCAAGCCCTCCAGACGCAGGCGGATCTCCAGGATATCCAGCAGATCCCGGCGGGTGGTGCCCACCACCACGATGCTCTTGCCCCGGCTCTCCACCAAATCGTCCTGCTCCAGCCGGCGCAGAGCCTCCCGCACAGGGGTGCGGCTGACCTGCAGCTGCTCCGACAGCTTCAATTCTGTCAGCGCGTCCCCCCGCTGGTAGGCGCCGCTGAGGATATCCCGCTCCACCCGCTCATAGACAATGTCCGCCAGGGACGTAACCTTACTCTCCTCCATCTTTCCACCGCCTTTCAGTGGCGCAGCCGGCCAGGGGCCAGTTCCTCAATTTTTTCCTCCAGTTCACCCCGGGCCAGGGTATTCTGCCGGCCGTTCTCATACTCCTCGTCCACCCATGCCTTCAGCGCCGCCACCAGGGGATCGCTCTTGGCAATGGCCTGCTCCCCGGAAAGATCATAGTTCTCGTTGATCCAGTAGGCAATGCCCGCCAGGCCGGAGGTCTTGCCAATCATAACGGAGGCGGGGCGCTTAAGGATCGCCTTGGTATCAAAAATGTTGTAGATCTCCTCGTCCTTCAGCAGCCCGTCGGCGTGGATGCCCGCCCGGGTAACATTGAAGTTCCGGCCCACAAAGGGGGCGGAATCCGGGATCTGGTAGCCAATCTCCCTGCGAAAGTACCGGGCAATGTCGGTGATGGCCGTGGTGTCCATACCATCCAGCCCCCCGCGGAAGCCGGCGTACTGGAACACCATGGACTCCAGCGGCACGTTGCCTGTGCGCTCACCGATGCCCAGGAGGGTGCAGTTCACCGCGCTGGCCCCGTACATCCACGCGTGGCCGGCGTTGGCGGTGGCCAGATAGAAATCGTTGTGGCCGTGCCACTCCAGATAGCGGCTGGGCACATCCGCATAATGGCGCAGGCCGTAGATGATGCCGGGCACGCTGCGGGGCAGGGTGGCGCCGCTGTAGGGTACGCCGTAGCCCAGTGTGTCACAGGCCCGGATTTTCACCGGGATGCCCGCCTCCCGGCTCAGTTCCTGGAGGGCATTGACAAAGGGCACCACAAAACCGTAGAAATCCGCCCGGGTAATGTCCTCCAGGTGGCAGCGGGGAATCACGCCGGCGGCAAAGGCCTCCTTTACCGTGGCCAGATACGTATCCAGCGCCTGGCGGCGGGTCATATGCAGCTTTTTAAAGATGTGGTAATCCGAGCAGCTGACCAGGATGCCCGTCTCGGAAATCCCCATGTCCGCCACCAGCTTAAAGTCCTGGGGCGTGGCCCGGATCCAGGAGGTGATTTCCGGAAAGCGTAGCCCCAGTTCCCGGCACCGGTCCAGGGCCTCCCGGTCCTTTTTGCTGTAGATAAAGAACTCCGTCTGGCGGATGACCCCCTTGGGGCCGCTGAGCCGGCTCATCAGCTGATACAGATCCACAATCTGCCGCACCGTAAAGGGCTCCATGGACTGCTGCCCATCCCGGAAGGTGGTGTCGGTGATCCAGATGTCCTCCGGCATGCACATGGGCACCCGCCGGTGGTTGAAGGCGATCTTGGGCACCTCTTCATAGTTGAAGGCGTCCCGGTACAGCACCGGCTCCGCCACATCCTGCAGCTGGTACTTATAGGACTTCTGCTCCAGCAAGTGGGAGGAAGAGGAGAGTTCAAGCATAAGGCAGCACCTCCTGTGTAATTGTATACAATTATACTTAAAGGCATTTGGATGTCAAGCGGGATTTTTCCCAAAAACGGGAGGCCACTCTTGCAAAATCCGGCGAGTCCGGCGAGATTTCCTATACTGAATCAAAAGGGCGGCCCGCGCCGCCCGGAACCTGGAGGTACAGCCCATGTCCCGGCACGATCTGGAGCTCTCCACCTACCCCCGGCGGGCCCAATTTGACTACTTCCGCTCCATGGCCCAGCCCTATGTGGGCGTCACCGTGGAGATGGATATCACGGACCTGTGGGCCCGGCAGCAGCGGGAGGGATGGCCCTTCTTTCTGACCATTCTCTACCTGGCGGGAACAGCGGCCAACCATGTTCCCCAGCTGCGCCAGCGGGTGCGGGGAGACGGCATTGTGGAATATGACCGCTGTGACACCTCCCACACCGTGGAGCGGCCGGACGGCACCTACTGCTACTGCCATACCGGCCTGTCTCCCCTTCCGGGCGTACCTGTCTCTGGCCATGGAGGCCCACCAGGCGGCCAAGGCAGGGGGCAGCCTCACAGACGGGGAGGGTGGGGAGTCCCCGCTCTTTGTCTCCAGCCTGCCCTGGATCAGCTATACCGCCCTGGTGCAGCCCACTCCCTTCCCCGCCGACTCCAATCCCCGCATTACCTTCGGCGGCTACCACTGGGCGGGGGAACGCCTGTTGCTGCCGGTGACGCTGCTGGCCAACCACGCCCTGACAGACGGAGTTCACCTGGCCCAATTTTACCGGGCCTGGGAGTCCGTCTGCGCAAAGCTGCTGGATGAATAAAAATAGACGCTGTGCGGCTATTTTTTTACGGCATATGGCCCCTCCAGGGCCATGCCTTGGATCTTAGCCGTCGGCGGGACTCCGACTTGGCATTTTTATAGCTTGCCGGCGGCAGGCTATAAAAAAACGCCGCGGCACACGTCCTGTGTGCCGCGGCGCAGTTTTTCCGGATCTATTTCAGCAGATAGTTCTTGACCAAAATCTGCAGGAGTTCATCCCGGTCGATCTTGCGGATCAGCGTTCGGGCCTGATTGTGGTTGGTGATATAGGTGGGGTCCTCCGAGAGGATGTACCCCACGATCTGGTTGATGGGATTGTACCCTTTCTCCTCCAGCGCCTGATACACGATCAGCATGATTCGGTGAATCTCCGCATCCTGCTCCCCGGAAAAATCAAATTTACGGGTGTAATCCTCCACTTTTAAACCACCTCCCCAAAATCTATGAACATAGTATACTCATTTTTTCCCAACCTGTAAAGAGAAAAACACAGAATGTTACAGAGATGTAATATTCGACAAATTTCTCCCGGCCCGGTCCTCACAGCGCGACTGCCACCGGCTGGTCCACCGTCAGGGTATCCGGCGTCACCAGGCAGTCATAGGCACAGACCTGTACGCCCGCCTCCGCCGCCGCCCGCAGCGCCGCCCCAAAAGCGGGATGGGTCTCGTCGTTGGGGCAGAACACCAGGGGGCCCTTCATCTGAATGACAAAGCACACCGCCGCCCGTCCGCCCTCCTCCACGATCCGCCGCAGCCCCCGCAGGTGCTTGACGCCCCGCTCCGTAGGCGCGTCCGGAAAGCGGGCCACGCCGTCGCTCTCCAGGGTTACGCCCTTCACCTCCACGAAGATGGGACCGTCCGGGTCCTCCAGGCGGAAATCAAACCGGGAATCCCCCCAGGTATACTCCGGACGGATATCCGTCAGCCCCGGCAGGAATCTCCCGGCGCGGGCAAACTCACCGAATACCCGGTTCGGGGCCTGAGCGTCCATGTTGATGAGCAGCGGCCCCTTCTCCACGGCGATGAGGTCATAGGCAGTCTTTCTGGCGGAACCGGCGGCCCGCTCCAGATACACCGGCGCCCCGGGCAGGAGCAGTTCCCTGCACCGGCCCGTATTCTTCACATGGCAAACCGCCTCCTGCCCGTCCAGTTCCACATAGGCCACAAACCGGTTGGGCCGCCTGAGAAACCGCCCCCGGACCACCTCTCTATAGCGCATCGCTCCCACCTTCTCTCCCGGTTCCACAGGCCGGATCGGCCCGAATCCCACGAAGCACAGCGCGCCCCGGGCGAAAAGCAGCCAAGCCCCCGCACCCCCACAGTCTCACCGGCAAGCAGCCCCGCCGCCTCATGGATACCTGCATCATAGCACAACATGCTAACAATGAAAACCAAAAAAACCTATACAAAAACTTGTCGGAAATGTGCAGGGAAAAGTATTGAATTGCTCCGGGAACTTTGCTATAATGTAAACATCTTTGCGCCAGTGGAAATTGTTATGATTTTCACAGGCAGAGTCCCCCGCGGCCAGCGGGAAACCGCCTGGTTTCGCGGAGAGTTTTGAAGGAGGAAAGAGTCTAATGCCTAACATCCCTAATGCTTTCGTCGTTCTCATGGGCGTTGGAACCGTCTTCTTCGGTCTGATCTGCATCATCTTCCTCAGCTATCTCATGAGCGCTGTCTGCAAGACGCTGGAGAAGACGCCCGCAGCCGCCCCGGCGGCCGCCACCGGTGCAGTTCCCGCCGCGAGAAACGACGTGATTCCCAACCGCCAGGCCATGATCGCCGCTATTTCCGCCGCCATCGCGGAGGATCTGGGCGCTGATCTTGCCGCCATCCGCATCCTGTCTGTGAAAAAACTTTAATGAAATTTTGAGGAGAGAAAGTATCATGAAAAAGTACAAGGTGAATGTGAACGGCACCGTTTACGAGGTCGCCATCGAAGTCATGGACGGCGCGGCCCCCGTGGCTGCCCCCGCCGCCCCCGTGGCCACCGCTCCCGCCGGCGGTGAGAAGATCGCCTCCCCCATGCCCGGCACCATTTTGTCTGTCAACGTCTCCAACGGCCAGGCCGTGAAGAAGGGCGATATTCTCTTCATCCTGGAGGCCATGAAGATGGAAAACGAGATCATGGCTCCCTGCGACGGCACCGTCGCCTCCGTCAGCGTGAGCAAGGGCTCCACCGTGGAGTCCGGTACGCTGCTGATCGGCTAAGGCCGGGTCACTGGGAGGAAACATACATATGGAAGCTATCATGAATTTTATTCAGGAGACCGGCTTCTATCGCATCGTTACCGGGGACTGGAAGGTTCTGATCATGATGGTCATTTCCTTCGCTCTTCTGTACCTGGCGATTGTGAAGAAGTTCGAGCCCCTGCTTTTGGTCCCCATCGCCTTCGGCATGCTGATTACCAACCTGCCGGGCGCTGAGATGTACCATGAGATCCTGTTCGCCGGCGGCCATGTCAACTGGGAGATCTTCGGCGGCGGGGAAATCACCATGGAATTTATCCAGCACCTGCAGGAGATTGGCGTGTCTACTTCCGCGACCTCTATCAGGTGGCCAACGCCAACGGCGGATTGTTCTACTACCTCTATCAGGGCGTCAAGCTGGGCATCTACCCCTGTCTGATCTTCATGGGCGTGGGCGCTATGACCGACTTCGGCCCCCTGATCGCCAATCCCAAGAGCCTACTGCTGGGCGCTGCCGCTCAGCTGGGCATCTTCATGACCTACGTAGGCTGCCGCCTCTCCGGCCTCTTTGACGCCGCCCAGGCCTCCTCCATCGGCATCATCGGCGGCGCCGACGGCCCCACCGCCATCTTCGTCACCAGCCGCCTGGCCCCTGAACTGCTGGGGCCCATCGCCGTGGCGGCCTACAGCTACATGGCCCTGGTGCCTGTGATCCAACCCCCCATTATGCGGCTTCTGACCACCAAAGCGGAGCGGGAGATCGTCATGCGCCCCCTGCGCCAGGTGAGTAAGCGGGAGAAGATCGTGTTCCCCATCGTTGTCACCGTGTTCGTGGCGCTGCTGGTGCCCTCTGCGGGCCCCCTGATCGCCTGCCTGATGCTGGGCAACCTGTTTAAGGAGTCCGGCGTGGTGGAGCGTCTGACCAAGACCGCCTCCAACGAACTGATGAACATCGTCACCATCTTCCTGGGCATCTCCGTGGGTGCCACCGCCACCGCCACCACCTTCCTGAGCCTGCAGACCATCGCCATCATGTGCATGGGCGTGGTGGCCTTCGGCTTCGGCACTGCGGGCGGCGTGTTGCTGGCTAAGTTTATGAATCTCTTCCTGAAGGAAAAGATCAATCCCCTCATCGGCTCCGCCGGCGTCTCCGCTGTGCCCATGGCCGCCCGGGTTTCCCAGGTAGAGGGCCAGAAGGCCAACCCCTCCAACTTCCTGCTGATGCACGCCATGGGCCCCAATGTGGCCGGTGTCATTGGCTCCGCCATCGCCGCCGGCGTGCTGATGGCGCTGTTCGGTTAATCCAGAGGAGGACTTATCAATGGAAACTATGGAATTTTTGTCCAATAAGCCCCTGCTGATCACGGACACCATCCTCCGTGACGCCCACCAGTCCCAGGCCGCCACCCGCATGACCATTGAGGATATGCTTCCCGCCTGCGAGATCCTGGACTCCATCGGCTACTACTCCCTGGAGTGCTGGGGCGGCGCCACCTTCGACGTGTGCATGCGCTTCCTCAACGAGGATCCCTGGGAGCGTCTCAGGACCCTGCGCAAGCACCTGCCCAACACCAAGCTGCAGATGCTCTTCCGGGGCCAGAACATCCTGGGCTACAAGCACTACGCCGACGACGTGGTGGACGCCTTCTGCCGCAAGTCCATTGAGAACGGCATCGACATCATCCGCATCTTCGATGCCCTCAACGACGTGCGCAACCTGGAGCAGGCCATCAAGTCCACCAAGAAGTACGGCGGCATCGTGGAGGCCACCCTCTCCTACACCATTTCCCCCATCCATAGCGAGGATTACTTCGTGAAGATGGCCAAGGAACTGGAGCAGATGGGCGCCGACACCCTGTGCATCAAGGACATGGCGAACCTCCTGCTGCCCATGGACGCCTACAGCCTGGTCAAGCGGCTGAAGGAGAGCGTGAATATGCCCATCCACCTCCACACCCACAACACCACCGGTACCGGCGACATGGTGTATCTTATGGCCGCCTATGCCGGCGTGGACATTGTGGACACCGCCCTCAGCCCCCTGGCCAACGGCACTGCCCAGCCCGCCACGGAGTCCCTGGTGGCTACCCTCCAGGGCACGGTGCGGGATACCGGATTGGACCTGACCAAGATGAGCGACGCCGCCGTCCACTTCCGCAAGGTGGCCCAGCGGCTGAAGGATACCGGCGCGCTGGACCCCAAGGTGCTGAACGTGGACACCAACACCCTGCTGTACCAGGTTCCTGGCGGCATGCTGTCCAACCTGATCAGCCAGCTGAAGCAGGCCGGCAAGGAGGATAAGTACTACGACGTGCTGGCGGAAATTCCCCGGGTCCGTGAGGACTACGGCTATCCCCCGCTGGTCACGCCCTCCTCCCAGATCGTGGGCACCCAGGCTGTCATGAACGTGATCTTGGGCGAGCGGTACAAGACCTTCACCAAGGAGTCTCGGGCCGTCCTGAAGGGCGAGTACGGCGCTCTGCCCGGCAAGGTCAACGAGGAAGTCCGGGCCAAGGCCGGGATCAAGCCCGAGGATGTGATCACCTGCCGCCCCGCCGACCTCTTGCAGCCGGAACTGGAGAAGTACAAGGCTGAGTTCAAGGATCTGGCCAAGAGCGAAGAGGACGTGCTGAGTCTGGCCCTGTTCCCCCAGGTGGCCCCCAAGTTCCTGGCCTGGCGGGACGGTCCCCACGACGAACCCGCCGCGCCTGCGGCCGCCCCCGCTGCCAAGCCCGCCGATCCCAACGCGGTTCGGGAGTTGTACGTAGACGATAAGAGCATCTAATACTGATTTCAAATAAAATGCTTTTATTTG
>USMP01000052.1 GCA_900555795.1 uncultured Eubacteriales bacterium | reverse complement strand
CCAGCCGCACTGCTCAGGCTGCCGCCCGGGCCCTAGGGGCGGCCCGGATCGTGGTGGTGTCCCGGCGGGGGGCGGATACCTATGAAAATCTATCCTGCCATGCCGCCGCCCAGGTGCTGATTAACACAACCCCTGTGGGCATGTACCCCCGCTGCGGGGCGTCCCTGGTAGACCTGGATGAATTCCCCCATTTGTCGGGTGTGCTGGACGTGGTGTACAATCCCCTGCGAACGGCCCTGGTGATGGCGGCGGAGGAGCGGGGCATTCCCTGTTCCGGCGGGCTGCCCATGCTGGTGGCCCAGGCCAGGCGGGCGGCGGAACTCTTCACCGGCGGATCCATCGACCCCGGCCGGGAGGAGGAGGTGCTCCGGAGCCTGACGAAGCAGGTGCAAAACGTGGTGCTCATCGGCATGCCCGGCTGCGGCAAGACCACTGTGGGCCGCGCCCTGGCCCGGCGTCTGGGAAAAAGATTTATGGATCTGGATGAGGAGATCGTCCGCCGCTGGGGCCAGCCCATTCCGGACATTTTTGCCTCCTGTGGGGAGGCGGGCTTTCGGGCCATGGAGGCGGAACTTGCCGGGGAGGCCGGCATGGCCTCCGGCCTGGTTATCAGCACCGGCGGGGGACTGGTGACGCGCCGGGCCAACTACGCGCCCCTCCATCAGAATGGCGTCATTTTCCACCTGATCCGGGATCTGGACCGGCTGCCCCGGGATGGGCGGCCCCTGTCCCGGGGCGCGGACCTGGAGGCGCTGTGGCGGCGGCGGCAGCCTATGTATGCGGCCTTCGCCGACGGTGTCGTGGACAACAATGGTTCCCTGGAGAATACGCTGGATCAGATTGAAAAGGAGTTGAGCAGGAGATGAAGCTGCTGTTTATCAACGGCCCCAACCTGAATATGCTGGGCATCCGGGAGCCGGATATCTACGGCCGGGAGACCTATGGGGATCTGGAGGCCTATATTGAGGCGTTTTGCCGGGAACTGGGCATTGAGAGCGCCATCTTTCAGTCCAATCATGAGGGAGACCTGGTGGAGGCCATCCAGGGGGCCTGGGGGCGGATGGACGGCATTGTCATCAATCCCGCCGCCTATACCCACACCAGCGTGGCAATTCTGGACGCGCTAAAGGCGGTGGCTCTGCCGGCGGTGGAGGTGCACCTGTCCGACGTGTCCCAGCGGGAGCCCTTCCGCCAGGTGTCCTACCCAGGAATGGCCTGCTGCAAGACCTTTGCCGGACACGGCTTTGCCGGCTACCGGATGGCGGCGGAGCATTTGCTGGCTCTGACAGAGGGGATCATCAGCCGGGACTAACCAACAGGGGGCGTGTTGCATAGAATAGCCCAGAAGGAGGCTGTTGCTATGGAACATTATGCCAGCGTGGGGCCCATGGACGCGCCCACCGCTTACGATTACCGCCTGTACGACCGCATCTGGCAGCGGGTGTCCCCGGATATGGACCCCTACCCGGATATCTGCTCCGCTGCCCCCGCCGCCGCTCCGCCTGCTGCCGCCGAGCCGGCCGCCGCGCCCACCGGAGCCGCCGCGCCTGTGACTGGGGCGTCCGCTGCCGCGCCTACTGCCGCCCCTGCTGCTCCGACGGCCTCCGGGTCCCGGATGGAGGAAAATCTGGAAAACCTGCCGGGGGCGGAGGCGGATCCCTGCTGCATGGGCAGTGAAGCCCAGGAGTCCCTGGAGGTACTGGTGGGCTTTATTGAGGAGGAATTGTCCGGCTGCCGGTGCTGCCTGGCACTGGCCAGAAAAACCTGCAATGCCTGTGCCTGCCGCCTGCTGCGGCGGATTGCGGCGGAGAAGGGGGAGACTGTCCGCCGGCTGCGTGCCGCCTATTTTCTCATTACCGGCACGTGTTACATCCCCGCCTCGGTTGTGGAGCGGGTGTCCTGGAGCGGGCTGCCCGCCGCCCTGCGGGCCGTGTACCACCAGGAGGTCTGCAATGGGTTCAACTATGAGCGGGCTGGAGAGGAGACCCCGGACCTGTGCCTGCAAAGGATGCTGGAGGAACTGGGGGCGCGGTCCTACGCCAGGGCTGAGGAACTGCTGGACCTGCTGGGGCGGATTCTCTGCTGACAGAGGATTTTATACAAAGGAGACATACATATGCTGACGAACCGAGACGAGGCCCTGGCGCTGCTGCGCCAGTACAACAAGGAGCCTTTCCACATCCAGCACGCGCTGACGGTGGAGGGCGTGATGGCTTGGTACGCCCGGGCCCTGGGATATGGAGACCGGGCGGATTTCTGGGCTATGGTAGGCCTTCTCCACGATATTGACTTTGAGCAGTGGCCCCAGGAGCACTGCAAAAAGGCGCCGGAACTGCTGCGGGAGGCGGGAGCCAGCCAGGAACTGATCCACGCCGTGGTGAGCCACGGCTACGGGATCTGTGCCGATGTAGAGCCGGAGCACGAGATGGAGAAGGTCCTCTTCGCCGCCGATGAACTGACGGGCCTCATTGGGGCCGCCGCCCGGATGCGGCCCAGCAGGAGCGTCATGGACATGGAGGTCGGCAGCCTAAAAAAGAAATTTAAGGACAAAAAATTTGCCGCCGGATGCAGCCGGGAGGTGATTACCCAGGGGGCGGAGCGCCTGGGCTGGGATTTGGAGATGCTGATGGAGCGAACCATCCAGGCCATGCGCAGCTGCGAAGAGGAGATCAACAGCGCCCTGGCGGCCCTCTGACCTCCTCCGATGGAGGCGGGCAGGATATAGAGCAGGAGCGGACAGCGCAGCGTGCTGTCCGCTCCTGCTTTTCCGGGGGGCCCCGCTGCACAGGCCCCCGCTTTGGCAATCAGTCAATATTGAAATGGATACGGAGGGCTCCCGCCCGCAGGAGTCCATCTGGCGGGGGACAGCCCTCCATCAGTAAAGAGCCCATGATCTATGAGCAGTAGTGGGCCTTGAGAAAATCCATCAGGCCGATGACCCGCTCATCCAGAATGCGGTAGATGACATGCATCCCCTGTTTTTCAGAATCCAGAATCCCTGCCGCCTTCATCTGCGACAGGTGCTGTGACAGCGCGGACGCGGTGATATGGGGCGTGAACCTGTGAATGCTCCCTACGGCCATGGGCTCCTGTATCAGTGCGCACAAAATTAGCAGGCGCTGCTCATTTGCCAGCAGCCGCAGAAGATCCGCAACCTTCCTCGCTTTTTCCTCCACAGCGGGACGCCTCCTTTCGGTGCTTGTATGTACAGATTCCCTGGGTGAGTGTTCCCATGGGGCAATACACACACCAGGACCGTGGACGGAAGAAAACCATCGTAAGCAGGCCCAGCACGGTGGATGTCATCATAACGCCAAAGAAGCCAAAGGCAAACTGGGCCACCCACGGCGCCACCATGTCTACGTGCACCCACTGCCAGGGCAACTTGATGGTCCAAAGCAGTGTGACGGTCTGCTTCAGCGGCGCGCCGGTAAATACCTGATAAGTGCTGAAGAGCATCAGGCCGAACATCGTCATGAAAAAGGCCAGAAATCCGTAGCGAAACCAACGGCTGCGCAAAAATTCAGGTGGGTTCCCGCGGTGAGACAGCTTCAGCTTGCCTCCCAACAGTTCAAACAGCTGCCCACGGCCGCAGTAGCGGTTACAATAGGCCTTGCTGCCGCCGATGATGGCAACCAGCAGCGGAATGACAAAAAACAGCAGCCCAAGCCATGCGAACAGAATATTGCACAGGCCAAGAATCCAATAGAGCAATTCGGCAATCCAAAGGTATGTATACCAGTTTTTCTTCATTGTGACGCCTCCCGGTCCAAAACTGTGATGACAGCGGCGGGACAGACCTTTGCGCATTGGCCGCAGCCAACGCATGCTTCCCTGTTTACCTGGGCAATTATGCCGAGGTGAACATGAATGGCGCCCTTTGGACACACCTTTTCACAGCAGCCACAGGCTACGCATTCCCCGCCGACCACGGCAATTTTCTTTGCCTTTACCATGGACACCTCCGATAATTAAGTAATTAAGATATTTCTAACATACTATGCAAACGGAAATTTGTCAAGGAGAAGTTCCCCGGGCATTTGCCCGCCCATTGGCATACGGAGCGGAATGGGGGTGCGGCAGGGGGCGCTTGCAATTGCGCGGGAACCGGACACTGAACAAATGACAAGGCATACCGTCCAACCGGAAGCTGACCCGAGAATAGGCTGCGTTCCGGACATACCGGCTGCAGCCTGTGCGCGGTAGGGCGGAGCAAAAACAAAGGCCGCGGCTTCGATACGTTTGGCATCAAAATCGCGGCCTTATTTGCCCAGCTGGTTCGGGTCGCTTCAAACTTCCGGGGGCATGTCAACGCTCCATTGGAACGCTTAATCCTTTCTGCTGTCTGACTCCTCTTTTGTCCTGTGTAGGGTCCCGTGGGGGTGATGGGGCGGTGCGTAGATAGAATAGAGTTTCAGCGGAGCGGTCCCTCTGTTGACTACGTTGTGCCAGGTGCCGGCGGGGATAAAAATGGCATCCCCGCTGCCTACCGGCTGCCGGCATGTGAGTACGTCGCACCCGGGGCCCATCATGACGGTGCCGCAGCCCTCCTCGATCCGCAGGAACTGGTCGTCGTCAGGATGCACCTCCAGTCCGATCTCGCCGCAGGGCGGAATACACATAAGCGTGAGCTGTAAATGGCAGCCAGTCCATAGAGTCCTGCGGTAAAAAGGATTCTCTTTTGTGGCACAGGCAATGTTGACTACAAAAGGCTCCGGGCCACAATCACAGGCAGAGGAAATTGAGTTTGTTTTGCGCATACGAATACCTCCTGTCTCTGCTGTACAGTCCCATTCTATGTTTCCATTTCACCGCTTGTGACATAGACTGGGCAAGGGGGACATGCTTTGGCGGCCCCGGACAGGGACGGCGGGGCAGCGGCTTACGCGGTGCTGTCAACCTGAATTATTCTGTGTGCTTTCCGGCAGTCGTGTTGAAAAGTTCCGGTTGCAGGCGGCATGGATGGGGACTTAGACTTTAGGAAAATCTTAATAGTTTCTCATTTGAATCTCTATAAATCCAAATGTTTTTTTTGCTGCAATATGCGAAGGGAGGAGGTCTTGTGATGCCTGAAAAAATACTGGTGGTGGACGATGAGCATGAGATTGCCGATCTTATAGAAGTGTATCTCTCCAACGAAAATTACGTGGTTTTTAAGTTCTATTCCGCAAAAGAAGCTTTGGCCTGTATAGATACGGCGGAACTGGCTGGATATCATGCTGCCGGACCTGGACGGATTCACGGTCTGCCGGCATATTTGGGCAGCACACACCTACCCGGTTATTATGTTGACAGCCAAGGACGGTGAGATCGATAAAATTACCGGTCTGACCCTGGGCGCCGATGCTTAAGCCTTGGGAAACAAAAAGGTGAAAATGTACAGAACAAACAACTGATGAAAATGCAAGAAAAAAGCAAGAATATAGACATGGTGTTTTCACGGTACAATGTTAAAATAATTTTATCTGTATTGCTAAAGGAGGGACTGTCCCGTGTCAAAAACAACACTGTTTGACAGTCGTATCAAAAAATACGCTTACCGTGAGGCATCACAAATATATCAAGATATTGGAGCATCACCGGATGGCCTGTCTCATGAACAGGTCGAGGCGATGAGGGAAAAATATGGTGCAAACAGCTTTGCGGAGCGAAAAAATGATACGACAATACGCCGGTTGCGGCGGGCTTTTATCAATCCGTTCAATATAATTCTCTTTATCCTGGGTATTATTTCGTTGGTGACGGACGTTTTTCTCGTCTCCAACTTCGCCAGAAATGCCACTACTGCCATCATTATCTTTTCCATGATCCTAATTAGTGGTGCAATCCGTCTGATTCAGGAACTCCGGGCAAAGAACGCGGCGCAGCAGCTTGACCGGCTGATTCATGAAAGTATCACTGTAAAGCGAGAAGGAGAACTCATAGAAATACCTGCGGAAGAATTGGTGGTGGGGGATATTGTTCTGCTCTCTGCGGGTGACCGTGTTCCGGCGGATATCCGGCTGACAGAGGTCACCGACCTGTTCATCTCACAGGCAGCCATAACGGGCGAAAGCGCCATTTTGGAAAAGAACTGCCACGCCCTCAGTTACAGCAGCTTGGAAACGCTGACCCAGCTTGAAAACCTTGCTTTTATGGCAACAACGGTCATCAGCGGTAAAGGCGAGGGTATCGTGCTGGCGGTCGGAAAGGACACGCTCTACGGTAGCTTTGCAAAACCTGGTTCTGATGATAAAAAATCCTTTCAAAAGGGTGCCAATTCCATCGCCTGGGTCATGCTCCGCTTTATTGCGGTGCTGATTCCCATTGTGTTCGTGCTTCTCGGTATCACAGGTGGGAAATGGCTGGAATCCTTTGCTTTTGCGCTGTCGGTAGCTGTAGGACTGATGCCGGAGATGCTGCCAATGGTTATTACCGCCTGTCTTGCAAGGGGCAGTCTTACCATGAGCCGCAAGCAGACCATCATCAAAGATATCAATGCCATGCAGGGTTTTGGCAGCATGGATGTGCTTTGCATGGACAAGACTGGAACGCTGACCAATGAAAGCATCCTGCTGGAATATTACATGGACGTACTCGGCAACGAAAGCAGCGAAGTGCTGGATTTGGCTTTCTTAAACAGCTTCTACCATTCCGGCGTACGCAATCCAATTGATAACGCGATTCTTGCCTGTCAGACTATGCCGGGACGCGAGACGCATTACACTGATTTGCTCACTCAGTATCAAAAAATAGACGAGATTCTCTTTGACTATGCCCGCAAGTTTGTCAGCACTCTTGTGACAGACAAAAACGGAGAAAGTCAACTCATTATGAAAGGGGATATCTCCCACATCGTGGCCCGTTGCAGCCATGTGGAGTATCGGGATGAAATTCTGCCGATAGAGAAAGGCGGGATGCAGAGCGCATCCTCTGTGGTAGATGAGATGCTCCAGGACGGTGTGAAGGTCATCGCCGTTGCACGAAAAAATGTAGGACAGCAAAACCAGATTATTCCTGCCGATGAAGAGGATACACAACTCCGTCTTTGTTTGTGATTTCTTTCGCAGAAGCCATTTTTGTTCCTCCTTTAGAAACGATAACAAATCAAAAATTCGCTTTGCTTGATGCAATATTAGCATACGCTAAGATTTATGTCAATAGCGAATATAAATTTTTTCTTAGTTTAAGCTAATATAAATTAGTTGACAAAAACAGAATTTTAGTATATACTTCCTTCAAAAAGGAGAGTGGTGAAATGCTGATTAAGTATTATAAGCTCTTTGACATTTTGCAGAGAAGGAATATGAAGAAAACCGATCTGCTCACGGAAGCTCATATTTCTTCCCCTACCCTTGCAAAACTGACAAAGGGGGAAACGGTAACAACCGAAGTTATCTTAAAAATATGTCTTGCTCTGAATGTCCAACCCGGAGACATTATGGAAATCGTTGACGAGCAAAATTGATTTATTAAAAGCGGCGGCTGAGTAAAATGATATGCTCCCTCTAAAGTAGACAGTGGAAAAAACAAAACTGTCGAAACGGAGGGAGCAATTATCATGAGTTTAAAAGGCAAAATACCGCCGGAGCTAAAGATTCAGGCTGTGGAGGACTACCTAGCGATCCGTAAGGGTTCCACACAAATCCGGAAAGAATTAGGAATACGATTGAGCACTTTCCAGGCATGGCTGCGGAAATATCAGACGGAAGGGCCTGCAGGTTTGCATCTGAAAAAGGGTTTTACCAGTTACCCGTCGTCGCTCAAGCTGGCGGCCGTGGAGGACTATTTAAACGGAGGAGGGTCGCTGGACGCCATGTGCCGCAAATACGGGATTTCCTCCCATGCGGTTTTACAACAATGGATTA
>USMP01000051.1 GCA_900555795.1 uncultured Eubacteriales bacterium | reverse complement strand
CGGGTTTGGGCTGCGCCCCGGCAAACGCGAGGAAGTTCTCCCGCACGATCTTCTGCACGACCGCCTGCGGCAGGTCCAGGCCCTGGCCGCGATGGCCCCGGCGGTCCGTTCGCTGTCGCCGGTCATCATGACGGTCTGGGCAATGCCCAGCTTCCGGAGCTTATGCAGCACCTGTGCCGCCTCCGGGCGCAGGGGGTCTGCGTGCCGGATGGCCGTTCAAAATGGCTGCGGTGTCCCGCACAGCCAGGCGCAGGTCCCCCAGCAGGCCGTCAAAAATCCCTGTCCGGCACACATTGATGAGTACCAGGCAGAGGACCGGCCCCAGGATCATGCCCAGCACTCCCGCCAAGCGCATCCCCACATACATGCTCACCAGGGACAGGATCGGCGAGAGCCCTGTCTGGCTGCCCACCGCTTTGGGCTCCGCCACCCGTCGGAAGACGCAGACGATCCCCCAGACCACCATAAGTCCCACGGCGTGGACCCAATTGCCGGTGAGCACATCGATGACCGCCCACGGGACCATGACCGTCCCCGAGCCGATGATGGGGATAAAGTCCTGGGCCAAAAACAGGGGGTCCCGGCCGCCGGCGCCGGAGTACTGGACGGCGGCGCAGTCGCCATAGGCGATCTGCCCATCCTCCAGCACCAGCATCACGGAGATGGATTCCCCGGCCTGGCGCACGGCGGTGAAGCCCTCTGTTACGCTGGAGCCCACGTAGAACATGCCGTCGTGGCCAGCACCCTGCTTAATGGCCCGCTGGTCGTCAAAATAGAAGCCGGTGCGACCGGCGGAGCAGACAACGTCAACGATTTTCATGGTGTGTTTCCTTTCCATCCATTAATATTTGGGGCGGCCCACCAGGCGGCCCTTGCCAATGGCGTACACGTCGTCGATGACCATCTGGAAGGAGGCCTTCCGCTTCTCAGCCCGGGCCCGCTCGTCGATCTTGGCAGCGTGGAAGTCCTGCAGATCCTTGGGGAAGGGCAGATGGCCCATGTTCAGGATGCGCACGGCCCCGTCGTTGTCCCGGCAGGGCAGCATCAGCCCCGCGTTGGCCCGGCAGGGGGCGAAGGGCACATCCAGCACGCCGGCCTCCACCCCGCGGCAGACGCCCACGGCGATGTCCCCGCCGCCCAGCTGGAAGCACTGGTCCAGGATGCAGCGGGTTTCCTGGCGGATGATCTCCTCCTCCTGGGGCAGGCGGCTGTCCTGGAAGGTCTGGTCCCCCATCATGTTCACCACCTGCTTGGTGCAGCGCAGGCCCTGGGCGTTGGCCTCCATGGTGGGGATGCCCACCGCCTCGTGGGGGCTTTTCACAATGACCTTGGTGGCCTTGGAAAAGGCGGCGATGAGGCTGCCGGTGGAGATAACGCCGAAGGCCTTGGCCTCATCGGCGGGGAAGCCCCCCATCCACTGGTGCAGCACGGTGGTGACAGCCACATCGCCGTAGCCGTATTTCCGCAGGTACTCGTCCGTCAGTTCCTGCAGGGTGCGGATGGCGGCAATGTCCTGGACCAGGTTGCCGCACTGGCCGTAGCCCACGGTGATGTTTCTGGCCCCCTGCTCAGCGGCCAGCAGCGCCTCGATGATGGCGGCGGCGTGGGAGATGCAGGGGGGTACCAGAGTGCCTGTGAGGGGACCGTAGGGCTCCCGGTTGATGGATACGCCCATCTCCTCATAGAGGCCGGTGAGCCGGTCCACGTACTGCCAGTCCCGGATGGTGCGCTCCATGGGCACGTTTTTGCAGTAGGGCAGGTTGTAGGAGATGCCGCCGCCCTCATAGCTGGTAAAGCCGCCGGCGAAGGCAATCTCCGTTAGAAGCCGGGCGTCCGGGGTGCCGTGGCGGACCTGGAGGGGGGTGTGGACGCTCTCGATGACCCGGCGGCAGCCGGCCACGCCGTGGTTGACGGCGGGAAAGCCGTTGAGCATGGCCCGGCCCAGGCGAATGGACTCCGCGATGCCGTTTTCCGCCTCCTCGTAGCGGTTCTGGCGGGTGTAGCTGTCGATGGTGGTGGGCAGAAGGTCCGCCTCGCCGTTGTCCTGCAGATATTGCAGCAGCTTGATGTGCTCCTCGATCACCGGCACGCCGGCCCGGGGCTGCACCAGGGTGCGGCCCTCCTTTTTGGCCTGGAGCAGCTTCTGGGAGAAAATCCGGTCGGCAGGCATGGCCTTGTGGTAGTCCACCGCCTCCTGCAGATCCACGTCCTTACCCGTGGGCCACTGGGCCAGCACCTCCTGGCGCAGCCGGGCAAACTCACCGTCACTGATCCGTTTGTTCTGGATATCCATGATATGTCAGCTCCTTCTTCATAATGCGCAGGGCCGTCTGGGGGTAGTGGGCGGAGAGCAGGCCCATGGCGGCCAGTATGTAGGATGTATCCACCCAGATCCCGGCCTTCCGGGGCCGCAGGGAGTTGCTCTGGGCGGGGGAGTAGAGGGCGTGGCGGGCGATGGCGGCGGTGCGCCTGGTGTGGATCAGGCTGCCGCCGGTGACGACGATCTGCCCAACCGCCGTCAGATCCTTGCCGGTCTGGACAAAGGTTTGGCCCATCATGGTGTAGGTCTCCTCCATGGTGCCCGCGTGGCGGGCCACGGCAGTCTCCACCGCCATGGAGGCCAGGGCGTAGTCCAGGGCTTCCAGTTCGCTGTCGCTGCCGGGCACAAGCTCCGTGTGGCCCTGGATGCGCTCCAGCAGTTCCTCCAAACGGTCCTGGGACAGGCCGGAGAGCTGGCTGATCCGCCCCAGGCCCACAGCCTCCACAATGCCCTGGGCGCTGTAGCGCATGCCGATGTCCCCCTCCACGGTCCGCTTGGCGTAGGGCTCCGGCAGACCCTTGTAGACGGTATTCATCTGGGTGGGCATGCCGTCGGCCATGGAGTAGACGTCGGTGGTGGCACCGCCTACATCCACCGCGATGAGATCGCCGATACCGGTCTCCCCGTCGCAGCCCCGGGCCAGCAGCTTTGTGGCCAGCAGCACCGCCGAGGGGGTGGGCATCAGAATATCGGAGAGCAGCTTGGCAGCCCGGGAGAGGCCCTTGGCCTGGATGATGCGGTGTAGGAAAATCTCCCGGATCTGCTTCTGGGTGGGTTCAATCTGCAGCACGCCGAACTTAGGCATCACGTTGGGGCAGACGTAGGTCTCAAACCCCTCCAGAATCCGCTGGCACTGCCGGGCGGCGGTGCGGTTGCCGGCAATGACCACGGGGAAATCCGGTGGCAGCGTGGCCAGCATCCGGGCGTTATGGAGGATGCACTCCGTGTTGCCGCCGTCGGTGCCGCCCACCAGCAGAAAGATGTCGGGGTGGGCGTCGCGGATGTCCTCCAGATCATCCTCCGTCAGCTGGAAGGAGTAGAGCCCCGCAATTTTGGCCCCGGCGCCCAGGCTGGCCAGCTTGGCGGCCTGGCTGGTCAGTTCCGGCACCAGGCCGCTGACAATCATCCGCAGTCCGCCGGCGGCGGAGGAGCAGGCGAAGGTCTGGGAAAAGGACAGGGGGCCGGTTTTTTCCTCCAGCTGCCGCAGCCCCTGGGCAAGCCCATCCCCCACATCCGTGCGGACGGTGGTGTACGCGGAGGCGGTGCCCAGAATCGTCTCCCGCTCCAGATCCACCGCCGTCAGCTTGGTGTAGGTGCTGCCGAAGTCGATGAGCAGAACAGCGTTCATGCTGGCTCACCGTCCATGTGCAGCAGTTCCCGCAGCGCCTGAATGGTGGTCTCCGGGGCGGTTCCCGGGGGGAAGGCCCGGTCAAAGCCCATAGCTTTGAACCGCTGCTCCACATCCTCGAACACCTGCTTGCCGATGACGATGTTGCCCCCCACCAGCAGGGGGATGCCCTTCAGACCGGCCTCGTCGCACTTTTCCCGCATGCCGCGGCAGTCCAGTTCGCCCTGGCCGTACAGGGAGGACACCACAATGGCGTCGGCGTCGGACTCGATGGCGGCGGCTATGTACTCCTCCTGGGACACCATCACGCCCAGGTTCACTACCTCAAACCCCGCCTCCGTGAAGGCGTGATAGAGGATCTTATTGCCTACGGCGTGGACATCTGCGCCGATGACGCCGATGACCAGCACCTTCTTCCTGTGGTTCTCCATGACAGCAGCACCTCAATCTCTCATAAAAATAGGGGAATGGCAAATACTTCTGTATGAATATAGTATATTCAATTATATCTTTTGTCAACACGAAAATGCAAGGGATCTGCCGCGCTTGACATATTATGCAAGAAAAATTGCACTCCCTGCAAAAACAGGGAGTGCACGGGTCAGATGGATTTTTCTTCACGCAAGCGCCCAATTTTTTCTTGCAAACTCAGGCAGGAGCCCTCATCCAGTTCAAAGACGCAGGGGATCAGCTGTCCGGACCGGCCAAACTGCTCCAGCTGGCGGAGCGTCTCCTCTCCGGCCTGGGCGGAAACGTCCTCCGGCAGAAGCACAGCGGCTTTTCTCCGCAAAAACCGGGCGCAGTCCAGCTGGGGGGAGAGCAGCTGGGGCGGCGCGGTCTCCGCCTGCTGGGCGTAGAGGCCGCAGGCGTCGTACAGCAGCTGGCCGAAAGCCTCGCTGCAGCTTAGGATGCCCAGTGATGCGCCGGCGGGCAGCCGGGCCAGCCGGGCCGCGGCGGGTAGTGAAAGCCGCAGGGCAATTCCTGCAATTTTTTTCCGGTCCGGGACGGCGGTCTCCAGAAAAGGGAGGTGCCGGGCGGCGGAGACCACCAGATCCAGCTCCTCTTCCAGCTGGTAGGGATAGGCCTGGATGGCGCTGAGGAGGTAGGCGTATAGTTCCACACCGCCTATTTTCCGCAGCTGCTCCGTCAGCTGGCGGAGCACCTCCGGGCACTCCGCCACCACCCCCACCTTCACCGGTGCCAGCCGCTCCGCCCGCTCCCGCAGCTTCAGATCCAGGAAAATACGGATCTCCCCGGCGCTGAGGCCCATGGCCGTCAGCTGGTCCAGCAGCGTGTCGATGGCGGCCACAGCCTGCTCCTTGCGGCTGGTGGAGGGGGCGGGCTGATGGCGCACGAAGGTCCCCCGGCCCTGGATCTTCTCCAGCAGCCCCAGCTGCTCCAGCTGGTCGTAAGCCCGCTTGACGGTGCCCTGGGCCATGCCCAGGGACTGGGCCATGCGCTGCACAGTGGGCAGCTGTTCCCCGGGGGCCAGCGCCCCTCTTTTGATGTCCGACCGGACGGCATCCACCAGCTGCTGGTAGATGGGGACGGCCAGGCCGCTGTCCACACGGTAGCGCTCCATCACGTCCGCTCCGGCTCCAGGCTTGCCAAGTAGGCGGCCCGGCCGCTCTCATAGAGGTTGTTGCCCAGGGAGTCGATGATGACCACGGCGGGGAAGTTCTCCACCTCCAGCCGGCGGATGGCCTCGGCCCCCAGATCCTCGTAGGCAACAATCTCAGCTTTTTTCACGCACTTGCTCAGCAGCGCTCCGCATCCGCCGATGGCGCCGAAGTACACCGCGCCGTGCTCCTTCATGGCGGCCACCACCTCCGGCCCCCGCTTGCCCTTGCCGATCATGCCGGTCTGGCCCTGGGCGATGAGGGCGGGGCTGTAGGCATCCATGCGGTAGGAGGTGGTGGGGCCGGCGGAGCCGATAGCCTGGCCGGGCATGGCGGGGGTGGGGCCCACAAAGTAGATGACGGCGTCTGTGAGATCCAGGGGCAGGGGCTTCCCCTCCGCCAGCAGGTCGCACAGCCGCTTGTGGGCGGCGTCCCGGGCGGTATAGATAACCCCGGAGATCAGGCAGCTGTCCCCCGCCCGCAGGGCCCGGGCCTGCTGACGGGTGAGGGGTGCGGTGAGAGAAAGGGCCATGTTACAGCACCTCCTTCTGATGTCTTGTTACGTGGCAGTTGATGTTTACCGCCACGGGCAGGCCCGCGATGTGGGTGGGGCAGGTTTCAATATGGACGGCCAGGGCGGTGGTCCTGCCGCCAAAGCCCTGAGGGCCGATGCCCAGGGCGTTGATCCGCTCCAGAAGCTCCTGCTCCAGCTGGGCGTAGAAGCTGTCGGGGCTGGGTTCGCCGGCCGCCCGCAGCAGAGCCTTTTTGGCCAGCAGCGCCGCCTTGTCGAAGGTGCCGCCGATGCCCACGCCCACTACGATAGGAGGACAGGGGTTGGGGCCCGCCGCCTCCACCACCTGGACCACAAAGTCCCGGACGCCATGGATTCCGTCGGAGGGGCGCAGCATTTTGATCTGGCTCATGTTCTCGCTGCCGAAGCCCTTGGGGGCCACGGTGATCTCCACCTGGTCCCCGGGAACCAGGTCGTAGTAGATCATGGCGGGGGTGTTGTCGCCGGTGTTGACCCGGCGGAGCGGATCGCCCACCACGGACTTGCGCAGGAAGCCCTGCTGGTAGCCCTGGCGGACGCCCTCGTGGATGGCGGCGGTGAGGTCGCCGGTGATGTGGACCTCCTGGCCCACCGTCACGAACACGCAGGCCATGCCCGTGTCCTGACAGATGGGCTGCTGCCGCTGGGAGGCGATCTGATCATTCTCCTGGATGCGGCCCAGAATCTCCTGGGCCTGGGGCCAGGGCTCCCGGGCGCGGCAGGACGCGATGCACCGGCGGACGTCCTCGGGCAGGTAGCAGTTGGCCTGGATGCACAGACGCCTGACTGCGTCGGTGATCTGCTGCGCGGATAGTTCACGCATAGGTGTTCCTCCTTGTTTCGCCGCGCCTCCGGTACGGGGCACCGGCGTAGAATCATCTATATCAATTTTGCAACATTATATAATATAATGCTGTGGATTGCAATCTTTTTTCCCCGGCGCTTTTCAAACGCCGGGGATTCCGGTATAATGGAGAAAAATCCGGCCCGGGGGAGGCCCCGGCCAGAGGGAATGGGAGGACGGCGCTATGTATGATCGCCAGAAAAGCCACATTATCAGCACCTATTTCGCCCCCCGGGGCGCCAGCCGGATGTATGCCCTGGGCATGCAGCTGGCGCAGCTGTATCTGTCGCCCTTTGACAAGCTGATCGGCGTGATCGGGGAGGCGGGCTCCGGCAAAAGCGCCCTGATCCGGGGCATGTTTCCCGGTCTGGAACTGACCAACGATGACGACGGGGTCTATGTCCGCCCCCTGCCCCTTCTGGAGCAGGATGAGGAGCGGGGATTCTTTACCCCCCACACCTACCATGTGGATATCCGCTTTGAAAACGGCTTCACCCAGATGGGGGAACTGGCGGAAGCCATTGCCCGGGTCCTGCACCGGGGCAAGCGGGTGATTGTGGAACATTTTGATCTGGTGTATCCCCTGCTGGGAGCCAAGGCGGACCTGCTCATCGGCCTGGGGGAGGAGGTGGTCATTACCCGGCCCACCATCTTCGGCCCGGAGCCCCAGGAGGTGTGCGACATCGTCTACCGCTCTCTGCCCTACAGGCTCATGGCCCACTCGGCGGAGGACCTGTGCGAGGCCTGCCTGCCTCCGGAGGAACTGGCCCGCTGCGGCCACGACGATGTGCGCCACGGCTTCCTCCTCTCCTTCCCGGACCACCCGCCGGCGGTGGATCTGGTGGAGTTGGAGGCCAGGGTGCTGGACCTCATCCGGCAGAACCTGCCCATCACCTACGCCGATGAGACCCATGTCTCCATCGGTGGCACGCTGCACCCCTGCACCGGCCCCCGGATTCATGTCCACAGCACCGGGGAGATCCGGGACTTTCACCTGCTTGATCAGTTTATCCACGACCCCTTCAACCGGCGCTACCTCATGGTGGGCTGTGTGGGGGCGGAGCAGCTGGAGAAGCTGCGCCGCCTGGAGGCGCGGAGCCAGATCCGGCAGTCTGGGCCATTCTCCCTCTGATACTAAAACCTGATAAAAAGCTTTTCAAGCTTTTTATAGCGCGAAGCGCGTCAG
>USMP01000050.1 GCA_900555795.1 uncultured Eubacteriales bacterium | reverse complement strand
CCCCATTCCGCTATGACAGCTTTCCAAGGCGCTGGTAGGTATCCGCGATAATCGCCACACAGTTTTCAATCCCCAGCCGGCCGCTGTCCAGGCACAGGTCGTAGTTGCTGACGTTCCCCCACTTCCGGTCCGTGTAGAACCGGTAGTGCTGCGCCCTGGCCTTATCCCGGCGGGCCAGGATGGACGCGGCCTTTTCCCGGGGCATGTCGTGCTCCTCCACACTCCGCTCCACCTTATAGGACATCTCCGAGTGGATAAACACATCCAGCGTGGGGAACCGCCCCTCCAGCACAAAATCCGCACAGCGGCCCACAATCACACAGGGCCCCTTTTCCGCCACCTCCAGAATGACCTCGCTCTGCGCCTGGTGGAGCTGGTCCATCAGGCTGCTGCCCGTGCGCACCGTACCGTCAAACCGGGTCCCATAGCCGATAATATGGCCGATGGAGCCGCTGTGAAAGTATTCCCCGTGGGATTGGACAAACTCCGGCGACAGCTTGGTTCTGCCCGCCACCAGTTCCACAATTTTCTTGTCGTAAAAGGTCAGGCCCAGCCGCTGGGCCAAGAGTTTCCCGATGGTATGTCCTCCGCTGCCGCACTGACGTCCAATGGTGATGATACAGTTTGCCATAGTGAGCCCTCCTGTCTGTTGGTTGGTTGCCCACCCTGATTATACCGAATTTTCCCCTCCCCGTAAAGGTCTTTCCGGATATCCCCCCTATATTTTCCCGCTCTGTGAGAAAAGTTTCTTGACGAACCCTATTTCCTGCCGGTATACTAATTATATCTAGGAAAGGTGGTTGACCTATGAGCAAGTGGATGGGACTGCTGATTCGCCGGGAGCGGCTGCGGCGGAGTTTTTCCCAGGAGGGGCTGTGCCGCGGCATCTGTGCCGTCAGCTATCTGAGCAAAATTGAGCAGGGCAAAGCGGAGGCCGGGGAGGATATTCTGCTGCCCCTGCTGGAGCGGCTGGGTATCCGCTACGAGGCGGAGCCGGACTTTCTCCACGAGGCGGAAGCGCTGGTGGAGGCCCTGTACGGCGAGTTTCTGTCCGGCCGGGACCATCTCTCCTCCTTTTCCGCGCTGCACCAGCGCCTGCTTGCCCAGAAGGACCGTCTGCTCACATCCCCCCTTATGCTGGACGCCATGCTGCTGCTGGCTTTAAAGGAGCGGGATACGGCAAAAAATCTGGCGGAGTTCTCCGGGTGCATGTCCCCGCGGCAGTACGCCCTGTACCTCTATCTGCGCCTGGACGAGGCGGACACAGCGGAGGAGTTGCTGCGCCTGGATCCCTGTGCCGTCTATACCATCGCCGTCGGCTCCCGCTACCTCTGGCGGGGGCAGTATACCGAGGCCATCGAATTAACCAACCGCGGCTATGACCTGGCCGCCCGGGAGGGCCACGTCTACCTGATGATTCAGGCAAAGCTGGCCCTGGGCAACTGCTACAGTTCCACCGGTCACCGGGATCTGATGCTGGAGAGCTACCGGATCACCCGAAATCTGGCGGAGGCGGTCAAGGAGGACCTCTGGAGCGCCTACACCGACTACAACACAGCCTCCTCCTACCTGGAATGGGGGATGCCCCAGGAGGCCTACGCTCTGCTAAAGGCCTCCCCCATGGAGGGTGAGGCCCTCTACTTCCACAAGCTGGCCATCGCCTCCGAGCAGCTGGGCCGCCCGGAGGAGGCTCTGACGGCACTGGAGCGGGGCGCAGCCCTGCTTCAGCCGCCGGACACCGACTCCAGCCGCACCTACAGAGAACTGTTCGATCTGGTCCGATACCGTCTCACCCATCCGGACTATCTCCAGGACGGCGTCTACGCCGCCCTGATGGAGGACACCTTCAACCACATCCGCCGGGACCTGACGGACGGCTTTGTCCGCTTTCACGTGCCCTATATGCTCCAGACCCTGGAGGCGGACCGCCGGTACAAGGACGCCTATCGGCTGATGAAGGAATATTTCCACCATCAATAGTGTATTTTTTTATTTAGTCGATTTTGTAAGGACAATTTTCTCAAAACAACTGGCTTTCCTTTTCTTAAGCGCAGGCCGTATAATGGGTGCAGCAAGTGGAAAGCGAGGACACACTATGAAGCAAACCCTTTGGAGCAAAAATTTCACCATTATAACCCTGGGCACCGTCATCAGCGCCGTGGGAGGCGTGGCCATGGGATTCGCCCTGGGCTTTGTCGTATTCGACAATACCGGCAGCACCCTGATCTCGGCCCTTTTCACCGCTGTATCCGCCCTGCCCCGCATCCTTCTGCCGGTTTTAGCCTCCCCCTACCTGGATCATTTCCGGCGCAAGCCGGTCATTGTAGGGCTGGACTACCTGCTGGGAGCCATCTACCTTCTCTTCGGCTGGTACCTTACGGGCAACAGCTTCTCTCTGCCCCTGTACCTGCTGTTCTCCCTGCTGTCCAGTTCCATCGGCTCGATCTACTCCCTGACCTACACCAGCCTCTACCCCAACCTGATCCCCGCCGGCTTCGCCCAGAAGGGCTATACCGTCTCCGGGATGATTTACCCCACCGTCACCATGGTCATGACCCCGGTGGCCAGCATCCTGTACGCCAATCTGGGCCTGGGCCCCATCTGCCTGGGTGAGGGGGTTCTGCTGCTGCTGGCCGCCACGCTGGAAACCCGGATCCAGGTGGAGGAAAGGGCGCGCCAGGGCGGGAGGTTTGATCTGCGGGCCTATATCCGGGACTTTCAGGAGGGCTTTGCCTATCTCCGTCGGGAGAAGGGGCTGCTGCGGATCTACAGCTATATGCCCATCACCCAGGGGATCAGCGAGGCCACGGAGCCCCTGGTCCGGGCCTGGTTCCGCACCGCGCCGGGGCTGAGCATTACCATGTACGCCCTCTTTACCACCGCGCAATTTGTGGGGCGGACTGTGGGCGGACTGGTCCACTACCGGTTTGAGATCCCGCCGGAAAAGCGGTTCTCCCTGGCCTACATGGTCTACCTCACCTACAGCGCCATGGACGCGCTTCTGCTGTGGCTGGGCTTTCCGCTGATGCTGGTCAACCGGGGCGTCTGCGGCTTTCTGGGCATCAACAGCGCCACACTGCGGGAGAGCAGTGTACAAAATTACCTGCCCGACCACATGCGCTCCAAAATCAACGCCGTCTTTAACGCTCTTTTCGCTCTGGTGCCCACTGTACTCACCGTGGCGGTGGGCGCCCTGGGGGAGGTGCTGGACTACCGGGTGTGCGTTACGGCGGTAAGCCTTCTGGGCATGCTCCCCTGTTATCTCATCGTGTGGCGCGGCCGGGAGGATATCAAAAAAGTCTACAACCGGGCCTATTGACCCGCCCGCTCCGCGAATCCCACCTTGTCAAGTTCCTGTATCTGTGGTATGATTTCCTGAGATATTTTCAGGAGGTATCCTGGCATGCGGATGCGAAAAAAGAAGAACCTGATTCCCCGGATGGAGGCCTGCCGGTCCGTCCGCGTCACCGACGGCTTCCGTCTGAAGGGGGCCTGGCGTAAGACACTGATGCCGGAGGCAAAGGAACTGCGGGTGGAATTGGGCTGCGGCAAAGGGCGCTTCACGGTAGAAACCGCCCTACAGTCCCCGGAGGTGCTGTTCATCGGCATTGAGAAGGTACCGGACGCCCTGGTGGTGGCCATGGAGCGAGCGGTTGCGGCCCAGGCCCGCAATGTGTTTTTTGTGGTGGGCGACGCCGCGCTGCTGCCGGACTACTTTGCCCAGGACGAGGTGGATACGATTTATGTCAACTTCTGCGATCCCTGGCCGCCCCAGGGCCAGGCCAAGCGCCGGCTGACCCACCGGGGCTTTCTGGAGCGGTACCGGAAGGTGCTGAAGCTGGGCGGAGAGATCCAGTTCAAGACGGACAATCAGCCCCTCTTTGAATTCTCCCTGCTGGAGTTTCCCCACGCGGGCTATACGCTCAGTGAAGTGATCCGCGACCTCCACGGGGCGGGGCCCCAGGGGGTCATGACCGACTACGAGGCCAAATTCTACGCCGAGGGACTACCTATTAACCGGTGCGTGGGCACGAAGGTCCCCTGGGAGGCGCCAAAAGACGAGGCGGAGGCCCCCGCCGCCAAATCCGATTCCACACCGGACGCCCTGTAAATGAAGCGTCCCCACTCCCGCGGCTGCGGGGGCGGGGACGCTGTCTATTCTCACCCCTGGGGCCGGGTCAGCACGCTGTCCACCGGTACCGAGCCAAAGCGGAGCAGTTCCTGCCCGTCCACCAAAAACCGCAGGCCCTCCACCTTCTCCATGGAGTACAGCGAATCCGACAGGGACCAGAGAATCATCCGCTGCTGGTCCTCATCCTCCGGCAGAAGGTCCAGCGCGTCCGACGGTAGGTTGACATAACAAATTCCATTCTCCACCCGCACCGAGTGGATGGCGAAGCCCTGGGGAATGGCCGCCGTAAGCGTCCGATCCTCCGGCCCCGCCAGCAGGGCGGCCACCAGATTCTCCGCCAGAGTCTGTCCCTCATAGATCTCCAGCTGCCGCTTCTCTCCGGAAAGGACACCGTCACTGTTCAGGAAATACAGCGTCACCTCCACCGTGCGCAGCACATCGTCCATGGTGGAGAGCAGCACATCCCGCTCATAGAACACCGCCTTGGGCTGCTGACCCAGCGGGCGCCCCTGGGATAGGATGGTGACGGCGCTGACGCCCTCCAGTGCGGTCAGGCTCAGCGTCAGGCAGTAGTCTGCCAGGGTCAGATCCACGCCGTTCAGCTGGGTATAGCCGCTGGAAAAATCCACATAGGCCATCCGGTTCTCCACCGACAGGGACAAAAGTTCCACCGAGGAGGGGATGGGGCTGGCCAACATCCCGTCGGAGGAGCCCAGAAGCAGCCGCTCCACCACCGCGGCGGCAGTCTCCTCCACCCCCGCGTCCTCCGCCAGTTCCAGCTGCTCATCGCGGGCCTGAATGGCATCGCTGCCCCGAGCGGAGGCGGAGCCCGCCAGGTAGTAGACCGTGTAGCCCTCATCCGTATCGCTGGACGCAGCGGCACAGCCGGAGAACAGCAGCGCCAGACACAGCGCCGAGGCCAGCCAGCGCTTCATGGCCGCACCTCCTCTCTCTCCAGACACGGCAGCGTGACAATAAACCGGGTACCACCCTCCGCCCGCCGCTGGGCGCGGATTGTGCCGCCCCGGCGGCTGACGGTGTCGCTGACAATACTCAGGCCCAGCCCCGTGCCGCCGGCGGCCCGGGAGCGGGCCTTGTCCACCCGGTAAAACCGCTTGAACACATTGTTCAGATCCCCCTCCGGAATGCCAATGCCATTGTCCTCCACCAGAATGGTGGTGGCCTCCGGCCCCAGTTCCGTAGCCACCCGGATATAGCCGCCCCGGCGGTTATACTTGATGGCGTTTTCCGCCAGGTTATAGAGAATCTGGTGCAGTTCGCCCACCGTGGCAATCACGGCCGCGTCGTCGTCCACCTCCACCTGGATGGCGATTTCCTTCTCCTGGGCCACCGGCCGCAGCATCCGCAGCACCCGCTCCAGCACAGGGGCCACCTCCACCCGGGCAGGCGGCTCAGGGACGCCGCTGTCCAGCCGGGTCAGACGCAGCAGATCCTCGGTGATGCGGCTGAGCCGCTCCGCCTCCTGACCGATGTCGCTGACAAACTCCCGGGCGGTGTCGTTATCGATATTCTCGTTCTGCAAAATGGAGTCCGTCAGCAGCCGGATGGCCGCCAGGGGCGTCTTCAGTTCATGGGACGCGTCGGAGACAAACTGACGCCGGGCGCCCTCCGTCTCCTGCAGCCGGTCCACCAACTCGTTGAACTCCCCGGCGATCTGGGTGAATTCATCGTGGCCGGAGAGGATCGCCCTCTGGTTGTAGGCGCCCTCCCGCACCCCCCGGATCGCCGTTTGCAGGCTGGCCACCCGCTTGGCAATGCTGCGGCTGAACACCATGCTCAGCACCAGCACCAGGGCCGCCAGGCCCAGGGAGATGCGCATCAGATTGCCTTGCAGGGTCTCCAGCAGGTCCGCCTGCTGGGTGTCATACTCATAGACATATACGCCGCCGATGATCTGGTTGCGATAGAGCACCGGCTGGGCGGCACTGGAGTGAAAGGCCCCCTCCTGATAGACGCTGTACACCGCGTTGTTGCCCCGGAGAGCCTGTACCAATTCGGTATAAAAGACGTAGTAGCCCGTGGCGTTGCCGGCCTCGCGGGTATCATAGAGCACCTTTCCGTAGCGGTCTGTGACAATAGCCCGGGAAATGCCGTTCGGCTCCAGATCCGCCATGGCCTGAGCCACCGTCTCCTCTGTCAGTTCGTCCAGACCGGTGACAGCCGCATTGATGGCCGCCGCGCCGCTCTGCAGGGTCGTGTGCTTGGCGCGGAACACCAGGTCCTGGCTCACCAGCAGCGGGTAGGTGTTCATGAGCACCAGGATCAGCAGAATGATGGCAATATAGCTGATGCTGATTTTCAGCTGTAAGGAAAACTTACCCCTTAAAATAGTAGCCAACTCCCCACTTGGTCATGATATACTCCGGCTCCGCCGGCTGCCGCTCCAGCTTCTCCCGCAGGCGGCGGATGTGCACATCCACCGTCCGGTAGTCCCCGGTGTAGGAGTACCCCCACACCACATTCATCAGATTTTCCCGGCTGTACACCCGGCGGGGGTTTTTCATCAGCAGTTCGATCAGGTCATACTCCTTGGCCGTCAGTTCCACCGTCTTCCCATCCCGGATCGCCACCCGCTGCTCCGTATCCAGGGTCAAATCCCCCACGGTGATCTGGCTCTTGGCCTGGGACGCGCCGGTGGACCGGCGGAGCATGGCCCGGATGCGGGCCTTCAGTTCCAAAATGTTGAAGGGCTTTGTAATATAGTCGTCCGCCCCGCACTCAAAGCCGATGATCTTATCGGTATCCTCACTGCGGGCGGTAAGCATGATGATGGGCACGTTGGAAAATTCCCGGATGCGCATGCAGGCCTCCAGACCGTCAATCTCCGGCATCATCAGGTCCAGGATGATGAGGTCAAATTTCCCTGCCCGGGCCAACTCCACTGCGGCGGCGCCGTCATAGGCGCATTCCACCTGATACCCCTCGTTCTCCAGGTTGAATTTGATCCCCTTTACCAGCAGCTTTTCATCGTCTACCACCAATATTTTCATGCAGCTTTTTCCTCCGCTTGTTTCGTCTCTTTTTCCGCCGGGGGCAGTGCCGCGGCGTAGTCCCGCAGCCCGTCCAGGGTGGCCGGGCCGATCCCCTTTACCTCCAGCAGTTCCTCCAGGGAGCCGAAGGGACCGTGCTCCTCCCGGTAGGCAATGATCCGCTCCGCCAGCACCGGGCCAATGCCCCGCAGCGTCTGCAGCTCCTCCCCACCGGCGGTGTTTACATCCACCGGCGGCAGCGGCTCCGGCGTCACATTTTCCCCGCCTCCCCTGGCTGTGGAGACGGCGTATCCCGTCCACTCCGCGGCAGGCGCGGCCCGCCCCTGGACCAGCAGCAGGCACAGCATGCCCGCCGCCAGGGCCAGCAGCAAATATTCGGTTTTCATTTGTTTTCTGGCCACTTTCCCAGTTGAACTCCCGTACCTTTTTTGTTATACTAAAGAATGAAATCTGTCGAACGCTGTTATCCACAGGGGGCAACCGCGCTCTGATCGGAGATAGTATATCATAATTTTCGGGAGAATGATATGAAAACTCGCCGCCTTTTCTCTCTTTTTTTCTCAGCCCTTCTGCTGATTACCCTCTCCTCCACCGCCTGGGCCGCCGATGGGGACACCGGCGACTGGGAGGTTGCCGCCAAGGCTGCCCTCCTGATCGATCCGGACTCCGAGGAGATTCTGTACGCCCGCAACATCCATGAGCGGCTCTACCCCGCCAGCCTTACCAAGATTATGACCGCCTCCCTGGTGCTGGAGGCGGTGGAAC
>USMP01000049.1 GCA_900555795.1 uncultured Eubacteriales bacterium | reverse complement strand
AGTTTCATAGCGCACCACCAGGTTTTCAATATCCAGGATCAGGTCTTTTTTTTCTTCACTCATAGCGCTCTCCTTTATCCAGATATCCTATCGCTTCAGTTTCGGATCCAGCGCATCCCGCAGGCCATCGCCAATCAGGTTCAGCGACAGAACCGTAAGCATAATGGCAAGCCCTGGATAAAGCGTCATATAGCTGTGGTCCCGGATGAAGGAACGGCCGGCGGAGAGCATGCTGCCCCATTCCGGAGCCGGGGCGGGGACGCCCAGGCCCAAAAAACTCAACTGGGCCGCGGAGATAATGGCGGAGCCCACTCTGAGGGTGGCCTGTACAATAATCTGGGACACGCAATTGGGAAGGATATGGAAGAGGACGATCTTCCACTCCCGCATGCCGATGGCTCTGGCCGACTCTATGTACTCCTCGCCGCGCACCGTCAGCACGGCGGCCCGGGCTACCCGGACAAAGGGGGCCGTACTGGCGATGCCCACCGCCAGCATCAAATTGATGGTACTCTTTCCCAGGGCCGACACCACCGCGATGGCCATCAGTACGCTGGGAATGGAAGAGAAAATATCACACACCCGCATGACAATATCTTCCAGTACGCCTCCGATATAGCCAGCGGCGGCCCCCAGGGTAACGCCCACCACCAGAGCGATCAAAACGGCGATGACGCCCACCGCCAGCGAGTAGCGGGCTCCATAGCAGACCCGGGCAAAGATATCGCGGCCCATATCGTCTGTCCCGAACCAGTGCTCAGACGAGGGGGCCTGAAGCCGCTCCTTCAGGTTATTGGCGGCGATCTGGGTGTCGTAATCGAAGATATATGCGGAGGCAATGGCCACGATAATGATGAGTGTGATGAGAATCAGGCCCAGTACTGCGCCCTTATTTTTCCGCAGCTGGTGCCATATGGTGGTCAGCGTACTGCGCTTCTTATACCTTTTGCTTGCCCGCTCTCTTTTTTCCATGGTTGCTTCCATAGCATCCCCCTCCTATTTCGTATACTGCGCCTTGATGCGGGGATCCACATAGGCATAGACCAGATCCACCAGCAGGTTCACAATTGTCACCAGCATGGTGGTCATAACCAGGGCGCCTGTGACAGTGGGAATATCCCGCTGGTCGATGGCGTCCACCACCAGCCGGCCCACGCCGGGCCAGGCAAATACGGTTTCCGCCAGCACCGAGCCGCCCAGCACATTGCTGAATTGGACGCCGAAAACTGTAATGATGGGGATCAGGGCATTGCGCAGGGCATGCTTGCGGATCACTTTCCGCTCGGAGACGCCCTTAGCCCGGGCCATGCGCAGGTAGTCCTGACGGATCACATCCAGCATGGAGGAACGGGTTGTGCGGGTCATCAGCGCCGCAAGTCCTGCGCCGATGGTGAACGCCGGCAGAATAATACTTCGAAAGCCCTCCTCATAGCCTCCCGGAGGAAACCAGCCCAGTTTCAGGGAAAAAGTAATAATCAGCAGCAGTCCCAGCCAGAAGTTCGGCATGGACAGGCCCAGCAGGGCCAAAATCATTGAGACGGTGTCTTTGATCGAGTTTTGATTGACGGCGGCAATGATCCCCAGGGGGATGGAGATGCCGACAGCTACCACCATTGTCACCGCAGCCAGCTTCAGAGTATTGGGCAGGCGCTGCAGATAGGTCTCCATCACATCCCGCTTGGATACGTAGGAAGTACCCAGGTCGCCCCGCAGCATGCCGCCGATGTAGCGGAAGTAGCGCTCAATCAGGGACCCGTTCAATCCCATCTCTTCCCGCAGCGCATCTAGTTCCTCCTCCGTGGCGTCCGGACCGGCCACAGAGTAGACCGGATCACCATCCGCCACATCCATAATGGCATAAATCACAAAGGCCACACACAGCAGGACAGGAATCAGCATCAGCAGCCGTTTACAGACGTAACGATGCATAGCAAACCTCCATTTCATTTGAGCGGTGCGCGGAAAATCCACGCACCGCTCATCTCCGGTTATATGCTGAAATACACGGCGCATTCTTATGACTGGGCGGGCAGGGCAATGTAGCGGTAGTCGTGCTTGGCAGTGCCGTTCCACTTCACGCCGGTAAGGCCCTTCTTTACGCCGATGTTGATGATGGAGGTGGCTACGGGAATGATGGGTACCCGTTCATTCAGATAGTCCTCGATCTCAAAATACATCTGCTCACGTTTGGCGGAATCCTGCTCCACCAGGGCTGCATCGATCATCTCGTTGTAAACAGGATCCTTCATATTGGCCCGGTTGGAGCCGTTCTTTTTCAGCGTGCCGTTGTCCTCGTAGGAGCCGAACTGGTTGCGCAGGGTAAAGTCGGTGCCCAGGTTATCGGTAAACTGATAGAGGCAGAGGTCGTAGTCTAGGGCAGCGTCGTTGAGGATGCCCTTCAGGGCGGCGGTCTCCAGCTTGATAAGTTCCAGTTCAATCCCAATGGCCGCATAGTCCTCTTTCATGACCAGGGCCATATTTTCCTTGGCGGAGCCATTATAGATAACCCGGAACTTCAGTTCGCCAGGCTTATACCCGGACTCCTCCAACTCGGCTTTGGCCTTATCCAGATCGTAGCCATACGCATCGATATCCGTTTTCAGGCCGAACTGACCGCGGTTGACGTAGTTATTGTGGACAAAGCCCTCCCCGTTGTAGCCGGCAATAATCATGGACTCCTTGTCGGTGGCATAGGCCATGGCCTTGCGGACATGGACGTTATCCAGGCCGGGCTGCTCGTTGTTGATGGCCACATACAGCAGCACATAGTTGGGAACCTTGATCAGTTCCAGCTTGGAGTCATCCTCAATATAGCCCAGATCGGTGGACAAGGGATCGATACACACGTCAATTTCACCGGTCTGCAGGGAAATCAGCCGGGAGGACTCCTCCTTAATGAGACGAAACACGATCTTCCTGGTGGGGGCGGGCTCCCCATGGAAGCCGTCATAGCGCAGGAACGAAATCTGGTCGCCGGGAATCCACTCCTCAACGGCGAAGCAGCCGGTGCCGATCTGGTAGCCGAACTCGCTCTCCTTAACCAGCTTTTCAGAGAGGATACTCATGCTCTGGTGGGCCAGCAGCAGGAGGAACTCCTGGGAGGGCTTTTCAATGGTAATATCGATGTGGGTCTCATCCACCACGGTAATATCTGTAATGAGATTCACCTTGGTCTTGGTAAAGGAGGACTCGTTGGCCCGCTCATAGGTGTACTTGATGTCGTTTGCAGTGCAGGGTGTCCCGTCGGTAAAGGTCACACCCTCAGGGATGGTGAAGGAGAAGGTGCAGCCGTCATCGGATACAGTCCACCCGGTGGCCAGCCCGGGAATCACCTCGTTGGTATCCGGGTCCACCTCCACCAGGGTCTCATGGGTCAGGGTAAACACCATCATGTTGGCATCCGTGTTGGAGCCCTGGGGGTCCAGCGTGGTGACATCGTTGGCCACACCGATGACGATGGTGTCCTGATATGTAACCTCGCTGGGCTCGTTGGGCGTCGTATCGCCGGCGTCTCCGGCGGGGGGCGTAGTTGTCTGAGAGTTCTTCCCGCTGTTGCCGCCGGAGCAGGCGACAGTGGAGAGCAGCAGGACCATGCTCAGCAGCAGTGCGATCACTTTTGAAACCCTTTTCATGTTCTTCCTCCTTATCATTTTTCAGGAAATACGCCCTTGCCGCACAGCGCCGGGCGCTGCGGTTTTGCAGTCCCGGTGCTGTTCCAATAGGAGTATATTTCCTGCTGTATGTTTTATTATGGAGGGAAAGTTCGGAATTTTCAACTGGCGGGGTCAGCAAGATGTGCCGGAAATCGGAAAACTTTTCCGGTTTTTGGCGGCAAGTTTTGCATAGCGTTTGCTTTCTGACAGGCAGAATGCTATACTTTAACCAAAACCGCAGGACAGGAGGAGTGGGATGGACAGACGCTTTGCCAGTCTCCTGCTGGCGTTCTGCGCGGTGCTGCTTCTGCTTCCCAGCCGGGGTGCCGCCGCGCTGCAGCAGTACCTGAAGGTGGGGGTCAACATCCACCTGCCGCCCTATCAGTTTCTGGACGAAAGCGGAAATTGTGCGGGCATGCACGTGGACATGCTGGACCGCATTGCCGCGGATAAGGAGTTTGTGCTGAATTACCTGCCCTATGAAACCAGCCGGGAGTGCCTTGCAGCCCTGGAAAGCGGCGAAGTAGACGTAATCCTCGGGGTCGTTAACGATTTTACAGACGGCAAGTCCTTTGCCAATACCTACTCCATTAGTACCTCGCAGCTGTGCATGATCGTCCGTAACGAGGACCTGGATCAGAACACCGCCCCCCTTTTCAACACCGCCGTCTACGCCTCGGACACGGTGCTCCACAGTTCCCTGCTGGCAAATCTTGGCGTCAGCCAGTTTATCTCAGTGGGCAACCAGCAGGCCGTGCACAGCCGGACGGCCATGGTGGGTATCAAGAACAGCCTCATCTACCAGCTGACGGAGCATGGCGTCTCCGATGACTATACGGTTCTGCGCAATTATCTGGACACCATCAGCTATACTCTGGCAGTACGGCGGGACGATGTGGAACTGCTTCGCCACCTGAACGACGGCATCACCCGCTTCAAAGCCAGCCGGCAGTATGAGGAACTCTATAACCAGTGGAGTCCCCTGGAGAGTCAGGAGGCCAGATCCCTGCTCGTGATCCGCAGAATTTCCATTGGCGCCACCGCGCTGCTGGTGATTCTTTTGGTCTACACCCTGATTACAGCCAGACTGCGGCTGGTCCTGAAAAATCGTGTAGCGGAACAGACGGAGGTCATCCGTTCCGCCAACCGGGAACTGGAGAAGCAGCTTGCCCAGATCCGTGACGAAAATGACCTGCGCAACCGCATCATCAAATACTCCCCCAGCGGCATGATTCTCTTCAACGCCTCCTACACAATTACGCTGATGAACAAAAGCGCTGTGGCCATCTCAGGCATTCAGGAGGATCGCGTGGGCACCAGTGTTCTGGAATTGCCGGTATTTGGAGAAATTCTTCGGGAAAATCACGGGGACCTCTTTCAGTTGGGGGCCACTGTGGAGAACCGGAGTATCCGCCTTGGCAATTCTCCCAGCCGAACCAGAACGTTCAACTACACCATGCACCAGGTCATTCTGTACGGCAAGGTCATCGGCATCCTGCTGACCATTCAGGACATGACAAAGGCGGAGCAGATGAAGCAGGCCGAGTTCGAGCAGGAGAAAAACCAGGCCATGATGCGCATTGTGGCGGGCATCGCCCACGAGATCCGCAATCCCCTTATGTCCATCCGCACCTTTGCCTCGCTGGTGGGCACCAAGGGGGACGACCAGCAGGTGCAGGAGTCCTTCGCCTACTATGTTCCCCGGGAAGTGGACCGCATTAACAAGCTGGTGGAAAACCTGATCCACTATGCTAAGCCCGTACGGCCCACACCGGAGGTCCTTTGCGCCGCGGAATTGGTGGACGAGAGTCTGGCACTGGTCAGACCGGTGCTGAAAAAGACAGGGGTGAAGCTGGAGCACGCCCTGGACAGCAGCCTGTACATTACAGCGGATCGGGATCAGATAAAGCAGGTGCTCATCAACCTCCTGATGAACGGCGTGGAGGCCACCGAGGAGCGCTGCCGGCGGGAGGCGCCCTCCCAGCCGCCAGCCCTGGCGGTATCTGTGAACGGCAGCGGGGACACCGTCATGATCCGTGTGCGGGACCGGGGCATCGGTATGTCCCCGGAGGAACTGCGGCAGTGCCGGGACCCCTTTTTCTCCACTAAAAAAAGAGGGACAGGCCTGGGCCTGTCCCTGTGTGAACAGTACGTGAAGGAAAATGGCGGTGTCATGCGGATCGAGAGCATCCCCATGGACTATACCCAGATCGATCTTGTGTTCGAAAGGAGTTTCTATGCAGCCAAAGATCATGATCGTTGACGACGAGGTCAGCATCTGCATCTCCCTGTCTCTGGCACTGCAGCCGGCATACGGCGTGGCCTGGGAAACAGACCCCGCGCGCGCCCTGGAGCGGCTCAGAGCGGAGGCGTTTGATCTGGTCCTGCTGGATCTTGTACTGGGTGAAAAAAGCGGCTTGGACGTGCTGCAGCAGATCAAGACACTGGATCAGCGGATTCTGGTTATTATGATGACCGCCTATGGCAGCATCCGCTCCTCTGTCTCCGCCATCAAGCGCGGTGCCTTTACGTACCTGACCAAGCCTCTGGATCTGGACGAACTGCAGGTCTACATCCGACAGGCCCTGGAGTTCAGAGCCCTCCAGGACAATGTTACCTTTCTCAGTGACGAACTGCACATGCAGGATACCCGCAATGAGCTGATTGGCAACAGTCCGGCGATCCAGCCGGTTCTTCAGATGATCCAGCGCCTGAAGGATGTGGACACAACGGTGTCCATCCTGGGCGAGGGCGGGACGGGGAAATCCCTGGTGGCCAAGGCGATCCACTCCCTGGGAGGACGCAGCGGCGGCCATTTTGTCCACATTAACTGTTCCACCGTATCAGGAGAGCAGCTGGAGCGGGAACTGTTTGGCTACAAAAGCGGTGCATTCCCCGGCGCCGCCCGGGATAAACGGGGAAAGCTGGAGATTGCCGACCAGGGCACCCTCTTTCTGGACGAGGTAGGTGCCCTCCCTCTGCCCCTCCAGGGAAAGCTGCTGCGGGTGCTGGAGGAAAAGGCCGCCGCCCCCCTTGGCCTCGGAGAGGCCCGGCGCCTGGACATCCGTTTTATCGCCTCCACCAACCGGGATCTGAAGGTGCTTATGTCCAAGGGCCTCTTCCGTCAGGACCTCTACTACCGGCTTAACGTGGCGGAGATCAAGATGCCGCCTCTGCGGGAGAGGCGGCAGGACATCGTCCCCCTGTGTGACTACTATGTCCGCCTCAATAACGCCCAGCAGAAAAAAACAGTTCCCATTCAGGGCGTGGCGGAGGATGCTCAGCAGATTCTGCTGGCCCACGACTACCCCGGCAATGTCCGGGAACTGGCCAATATTATTGAATACGCCTGCATTGTGGCCTCGGGGCCCTGGATTCACGCCACGGATCTCCCCTGCCGCCTGACGGAGGCGACTCCTCCTTCGGAACAGGCGGAGGCTGTGTCCACTGGAAAAACGCTCCAGGAGTTGGAGCGAAGCGCCATCCTGTCCGCCTACCAGCGTCACCGCGGGAAGCGGAAGGCCATTGCCGCGGAACTGGGCATCAGTGAGCGGGGGCTGTGGAACAAGCTGAAAGAATACAATTTGGACTGAGGGTGCCGCTATGATACGATACATATTTTTGCGTCTGTACAGCAACGGGGAGTTGGAGGACTATCTCTCTGAGCAGATGAAGCAGGGATGGATTCTGGACCGGTGCCGGGGAAACCTTCTCTTCTTCCACCGGGGAGAGGCTGTGAAGGCGCCCTGCCTGTGGGTTTCCACCACCGAGTGTACCAAGCGCCGTCCCGAGGAGGATGAGGAGGTGTTGGAGTACCTGGCAATTGCCGCCCACCAGGGATGGCGCCCTCTGTGCGTGGGAGATGTGGAAAGTCTTCTGCCCATGCGCCGCCGCCTCTATTTCCAGGCGGAGTCCCGCGGCAGGAAGCTGGAGGAAGATGAGGCCATCCGCTTCCAATACGCCCGCCGGGCCCATCAGACAACTCTGCGCTGGTTGGTGCTGTGGACACTTCTGGCCGCGGCGGGCCTCATCACCAGCTTCTCCTTTATGGCGGCGGTGCAGGTTCACCCCGTATTCCTGCTGCTGGACATGGCGCTATGCCTGTTGGTATGCAGCGCGGTCTTTCTGTTTTTTGATCGGCTGGCCCTGTACCGCCACGTAACAAAACTCACGCCTCTGCGAAAACGCAGCTGGCGCTCCCTGCGAAAAAAGGAGTGTGCGCTGCAGGCTGGCATGGCATTGCTGTGTCTGGGCCTGGTTCTGCTCCTCTTTTCCTGACAGGCATCCGTACAGCTGCATGTAGACACAGTCTCCAAACGGGTGCGGCGGGTTTCTC
>USMP01000048.1 GCA_900555795.1 uncultured Eubacteriales bacterium | reverse complement strand
CGCCAGAAGGGACTCGCAACCAGTACTGGTTGCGAGTCCCTTCTCTTTTATATATTTGTTACCCAGGGACGTCGCCCTAGTCCTGGGTATCCACCCCATCTCCGCCCATGAGAACGGTGAGTTCCCGGATGCGCTCTACCGGGAACGGGGGCTGAGCCAAGGGCCGCAGCGCGATGGACATCAGCTTCATCGGGTTGTCATCTGCCGCCGACCGGTTGGAGGAAAGTGCCCCACACCGGCGGCAGCGGTGAATGATCGCCCACTCGCCGCCCCGGCGTACCCACACCGCAACCGGCTCCATCACGCCGCCGCAGTCCGCCGCCCGGTCCCCCGGCTCCACGTCCAGGTGGCGGCTGGAGAGGCAATTGGGACAGTGGTTGCGGTGTCCGCTCCCAGCGCCGGCGGACACCACCAGGCGACCGCACACCGCGCAGGTGAAACTGTCGCCGCAGGGATTATTCTTGTAATATCCCGCTTCGTATTGCTTTCGTTTATTTTCACGGTTCATTTTTATATCCTCCGAAAAGTTTGTCAGTTCCTTTTGGGAGGAATGCGTCCTGATTGTGCGCAGACCTCCCGGTCAGGCCACAATCTCCAGTGTTATATACAGGTTCAAAAAGCAGTTTCCTTTCTTCTGTTGCATATGTATTTTAATATATGCCGTCAGCCGGCCCCCCGCCGAGTGACTTTCTCTCCCCCGGTTTTACACGCCCCGCCCCCATTGGGAAAGAAGAGCACGGGCCGTCTCCTCCGGCGTCAGATGAGACACATCCAGTTTTTCACCCCTCAGCCTCCGGTAGAGGGGCAGGCGCGCCACACTGCGCTCCACCACATCCGCTGTCCGAACGCCTGCGGTCACATCGCGTCCCAGCCGCTCCCGCAGGCTCTCCTCTTCGCACAGCAGGGACACCTGACAAACCTCCACCCCTGCCAGTGGCAGGCGGGAGAGGATGGTGTCCAGGATATCCTGCTGGTGCAGCACCCAGCAGAACACCACATTCTCATAGGCGGCGCAGCGCAGAAAATTCTCCAGCAGGTGGCAGATATTGTCCAATACCATGTGCCGGGTCTCCTCCGTCACCTGGAAGGGGTCCATGTCCCAGCACCAGTCCCCGTCCAGAAACACGCAGTTCGCCAGCCGCCGCTTCAAAATCTGGCAGACGGTGGTCTTGCCCACGCCCATTGTGCCGCCCACCACATACAATGTCTTCATTTGGCCGCCTCCGCCACACCTGCGGGCAGAACTGTCCGCCGCTTCACCGTCCCCTGCCGACAGCAGATGCTCACCGCGCCGCCGGACAGGCCCAGCAGTTCATCCAGTTCCCTGACCGCACCCCGGTATTCCCAATTCTGATAGTGCACCAATACATAGTCCGCCGCCTGAATTGCCCCCCGGCCGCCCGGCAAAAGGCCCGTACCGGGGCCGAGATGTGAAAAGCCCAGATCGGTGTGCAGATGGTAACGTGGTCATAGGCGCTCAGTTCCAGCCCCGTGGGCTCAATGTGCATGTCCCAACGGTGCATGGCATAGCGCCCACACCACCAGAAGCCCAGCGTGCCCTCCGTCCGCTCCCCGGTGCGCAGCCGGCAGATCTGGGCGCCGGTGCGCTCCGCCTCCTCCAGCGCGGCCCGCCGTGTATAGCCCATGCGGGAGAAGTAGACCACCAGGCGCCGGGGGTTGGTTCCCACGTGGGGGTAATCCGTCTCCCGCACCGCAAAGCGCTCCTGCCGGTCAAATACCCATGCGGCATAGCCGGTGGCAGCCTGGAGCATGCCAAAAATGAAAAAGCTGGTAGACATCACATTCATTGGAAAAATGACAAACTGGATGGTGATCCACGCCATCAGCGTCAGCCCAAAAGCGCCCCCCAGCACCACGCCCAGCCTCTTTCCCCGCAACAACAGCACCGCCGCCGCCAGATTCGTCAGGCCATTGACACACAGCAGGGCAATCCCCGGGAAAAGGAAGTCCTGGTACAGATACTCCGCCAAAGGCAGCACCTGAAAGTAGGGGAGCATTCCCTCCATCCCCATCAGATGACCGTCCGGGGCGGCCAGCATACAGGCCGAGCCCGCCACAGCTCCCCATCCAATAAACAGGCACCAGAACAGCAGCACCCGCCGGGCCGCCTGAAAGCGGCTTTTTTGCTCTCTCATCCAAATCTCCCTTTCCGCCGGCACACGCCCTTCGGCTGCTCCATTATAGTACGGCCGCCGGCAAAAAGCAATTCCGGGGCCGGACCCGCTGCAAATTTTCCTGCTACCCGGCAAACAGGAAAAAGCCGGAGAACCAAAGGCTCTCCGGCTTTCCCTATTGTCAGGAAGATTGGATGAAAAGAAGTTATCGTCTCTTGCAAGTGTATCTTACGAAAAAGGTGTTACGAAAACCAGCAGAGGTTGTTACAAAAGTCTAAATTTTTATTTTTTCCCGCGGAAAAGCCGGGGACCCACAGGTTCCCCGGCTCTCCGTATCGACAGGAAGAACAGATGAAAAAGCGATTGACTCTTGCATGTTTTATCTTACGCGAAAGTTGTTACGAAAACCAGCGCGGATTGTTACAAAAGTACAAAATCTTCCTTACAGGTCCCGCTTTCCGAGGCCGGACCGCCGGGTATTCTCCAGGGCCGACTTTATAAAATAACCGGCGCTACCCGCTACGGTCTCCACCATAACATACCGGGACAGGGTCTCCAGCACCGCCGTCACGCCCCGGTAGGCCAGATAATAGCTGGCGGCGGTCATCACCGTGCTGGAGGCGGTGAGCCAAATCACCAGAATGTGACTCACCGTCATTCGCCCGTCCCGATACAGCCAGCGCAGGACCCACCCCCAAAAGGCAGCCACACAGACCACCCCAAAGATCAGTATCCCCTCCAGTCCGGCCCAGCGGCGCAGCAGCAGCACCGCCCCGGTGGCCCCGGCCACCGCTGCCGCCGTCCAGAGCGGGGCGGCGGGCCTCATCGATACCGATCCGGGTCCAGCCCGGCGGAACGCAGCGCCCCGTCGTAGCAGCCGGCCCGGTAATCAAATACAAGCAGCCGCACCATGTCATGGCTCAAATCGATCATATCCCCGTTGCCGTCGGGATCGCTGCCATCCCCGCCAATTACGCCAGCGGTCATCAGCATATCGATCACCGCCCGGAAATGGTTGGACTCCGGAATGTCCCGCAGTCTTTCATAGCGCATCTCTGTCTTCTCCTTCCACTCCGGCATCCGGGGCGGCAGCCTGCCCGCCAGGATCATTGCGCCGGTCCACCGCCCGCCGTCGTCCCACTGGATATGGGGCATGTCGGGAAAGCTTTTCCAGTCCCCGCCCCAGGAAAACCCCATCTCCCTGGCCAGATCCGCCGCCTGACGGAAAAAAGCCGGGTCATCATACTCGTGGCCTCTCACATTTTTGCAGAAATCCCAGGCGAGGCCCGCCCTGTCGCTGTGGAAGGTGGGCGTCCTTCCGTTGGTCACGATGCTGCCGGGCCTGGTGCGCCCCTGGGCGTACAGGTACTCCTGATAGGCCTTGTCCCGGACGGTGTTGGTAATCAGCACCGCCAGCCCCTCCTTCTCACACCGCTCCGCCCAGGCCCGGCAGTTGGCCGAAACGTCCGCGCGTAGCAGGGAAATGTCCCGGCTGTTCAGCACCGCTTTCTCCCCCCTCTCATGTTCCGCAGCACAGCTTATTCCCCAGTTCCATCCCGGGTTCCATCCACCGCCTCCTGCACCTTTTGGCTCTGTGTGCCAAAGTAAAAAGACACCACCATGAGAAAAATGGTGAGAAAATCCTGGCCCGACACACTGCCCCGAATGGCCAGGCACGCAAATACCACCGTCAGCGTCAGGGTGACAATGCTCTTCACCGACAGGAGGTTTGCCGCCCGTTTCATCAATGGATTCATATTCTGTTCTCCTTTTTATAGAAAGTCGCTCTCCCGCAGGCACCGCCGGAAGATGTCCGCGATGTACTCAAACTCCAGATCCACCTGGCCGTTCTGCATGCCCCGGGCCTGAATCATGCGGTGATACTTGGTATTCTGGGCAATGATGTGGTCAAAGGCATCCTTGGTATGCCGCTGGCCGCCCCGGCAACTGTTGGCAAAATCCAGGATCTCCCAGCGTATGCGGTCCACTTCGTTCTCATCGGTCTTACGGTCCAATTCATCCAGTTTCTGCTCCAAACGCTCCACCTTGCCCAGCACCGCCCCGTTGATTTTGCGGCCCAGCCAGGCCAGAAAGGCCGTCACCGGCCGCACCTTTACCGGGGCAATCTCTACAAATACCGACAGCACCGCCGCCACCGCCGCCGCGCTCCCCGCCAGCTGCCCCAGGGTCATGGCCGCAAGTGTCTCCATGGCATATACTCCCTCCTCTCCTGATACTGTAAGAGGTCTCCCCCTCTTACCATAGGCGGGACAGGGGGCCGGGTTGCTCCCCCTGGTGCAACAGAGAAAAAACAGGATGCCCCATTAAGCAAACAAGGAGGACGCCCGTAGGGTATCCTCCTTGCAGCCAATTATAGAATTTTTATTCCATTACCTGTCGTCGTCATCGTCATCCACATCGCTGTCGTCGTCATCCATATCGTCCTGGTGGTCGTCCATGTCATCGATGTCGTCCCAGTCGTCATCGTCATCCTGGTCCCATGTCGCCCAGTCGTCGTTCTGCTCACGATCCGCTTCCAGGACCTTGCCGGTAACAGCGTCCAGTTCATACTCATACTCCACCCCGTCAGCGGTAAACTCCAGTTCATACACGCCGTCGTCGAGATCATACTCCCCTTCGCTGAAAACAGCATTGTCAATTTCCAACTGCGTCAGAACAATTTCGCGGGCCTTTTCTACACCAATACGCCCCTCCTCATCCAGGTCGTCCTCATCCACCACCACGGTGCTGGAACTGACGTCAAACCCGCCGACCGCCTCCCGCACACCTTCCGCAACCGCAGCCAGGAAGTCTTCACTGGGATATGCGGAGCCGTCCTCCAGCTTAATCACAATATTCTTGTCGTGACCGTCCAGCTGGGTGGCGAAATAGCCGCCGGCATAAATCTCTTTGACCAGTTCATTGACAACCGCCGCGCACTCCCTGCCCACATAGTCCTGGCAGCCGCTTACAACCGCTTTTCCGTCCGTATTCACACCCTCGATTTCCAGAACAAGTCCCCTATCGTCATATTCCACTTTTATCTCAGGATTTACACTCAGCCAGATGGTGCCTGCCGCCGTTCTGCTTTCGCCGCCCGCGGCTGTACCCTCCGCAGCAGGGCGCGCACCGCACCCAACAAACGCAGTAAGCAGGGCTACCGCAAGCCCGGTGGCAAAGAACTTTGACATCATGCTCTTCTTCATATTTTTGTCTCCTTACATGTTGATTTTGTGTCCCGGTTTTGCCTTACACATACAGGATACGAAATCAAAATGTCAGAACCGGGGTCCGCCCCATATTTTTTATTCTCCATCAAAATCATCGTCTCTGTCATCGTCTCTGTCATCGTCTCTGTCATCGTGCAAATCATCATCGAAATCGCCGCCGAAGCCGTCGTCCACATCGCCGTTGGAATCGCTGTCCAGGTCATCCTCCACGCCATCATAGAAGGCATCGTCCCAATCATCATCCGCATCGTCGTCCACATTATTGTCCCCGTCGTCCATATCCTCCCCCGCGTCATCATCCGCATCATCGTCCGGAATCGCGGGATAAGGCGGCTGGGGCGACTGAACCGGTACGAAGGCTTCGTGGTCAGAAGAGCCGGACGCCTCCAAGGCCCCGGATGTCACGGTAACAGAGGCACCCACATGCACTTCCAATGCAATAATCAGCCGCTCCTCCGTGGCTACTCTCCATTCCTCGTGGTCGGAATCCACGGTAATCCAAATGGCTCCATCCTCCTTCAGATACCCCATCCGGGCGGCGCGCTCCGCAAGTTCGTCTGACACCTCGTTTACTTTTTTCCGGGTGTATTGGTACGACGCAATCAAATCCACCCCATCCGCATTCAGGCCCTCTATTCCGATGACGTAATCCATACGGTTTACACTCATCCGCACGTCCGGATTGATTTGCATCCGCACCGTCCCGTAAGGTGTCATAAAAAGCCGCCATGCGCCGCCCGCCACCAGGCAGAGGCAAGCCGCCGCCGCCACAGCGAACATGCGCAGTCTCCTCCGGGCTTTTCTTTTCTCCCCCGGCCCGGGCCCCCCAGTTCTCATTCCCGTAACATCCGATACCCGCTGGCCAACCTCATAGCGCATATTGGCCACCTTAAGAAACCGGCCGGTTTCATCGAGGACAACCGCATAGCCCGGGTGACATTCCATTACCAGGTAGCTCACTGGTGCGGCACCTCCTTCCTTTTGATCCTGTGCAGATGTCCGCGAATCATCTCAAACCCGTTTGTGTAGGCCAGAAGGATCGCGGCAATGTACGTTCTGTGCCGTTCAAGCGTCTTTCGCTCAATGCCCGCTCCCAGGGCCAGCTGCGCCATCGGAACTTTTTTGGTGCGCAAAAACTGCTGCAGCAGTTCAGGCTTTTCTCTGGCAAAATCCAGTACCGCCATACACGCCGACAACGTGCGCTCCTGCTTTGGGCAATTGTCCGCAATATCAGGAAGAGAGATGCCGAACTCCGCCAGCTGGCCCGCAAACTCCTCGATTTCCCCCTGGGCGGCGGCTTGATTGTCGAATTCCTCGATGCCATTTTTTTCACTTACAATCCGCTCGCCGAGAGAGAGCCCCTCCTCGTCTCCCGACGGGGTGTCCAGCGATAGCTGGCCCGCTTGCCGCCGCTCCTTCCGGGCATAGTCAATCAGACGGTTTCGAATCGCCGCAGCCGCCAACCCTAAGAAAGCGCCCCGCCCCCGCCGATAGGCCATGGCCGACTCATAGAAGGCAAACATGGCGATACTGAGTTCATCCTGGCCGTCGTCAGGAATCCGTTTCAGAAACTTCGCCGTTTCTGATTTGATAAACGGCAGGTACTGAACAATCAACTCGTCAGCCACCCGGCTGTCCGCCTGGGCGGACAGCACGAGGGTTTCTATCTTGTGCTCATTCCAATTCTTCATCCCGCACTCCCTCATAAGACAGAATACGAAGGCTATTCAAAAAGACCGGGGTCCCGGTTAAAAAAGTTTTGCCGCCCCCTGATTTTACCATCCGTTGTTTCTGTCACAGTATGGCAAACATCCCAGGAAAGTTCTGTAGTATTTTACCAAAATTTACGTAAAATCCACGTTAAATTCCCGCCGCCCGCGCCTCCGGCTCACAGGCTGCTGTTGCCCTCCGGCGGGAAATGTGGTAGGATAAGGCAATCATATAAAGGAGGATTCCCTCATGGAACATATCGCGGATGAAATCCTGCGGGAGGCGGCGGCCCTTCTGGCCATCGACAGTCCCACCGGCTACACCCGGCAGGCAGCGGAGTATGTGGCCGAGGCGCTGCGCAAGCTGGGCTTTTCCCCGGCCATAACCGCCAAGGGCGGCGTGCTGGTGTGCCTCAACGGCCAGGCCCCGGAGGAAAACGCCCTGCTGCTGGAGGCCCACACGGATACCCTGGGCGGCATGGTGCGGGAGATTACCGGCTCCGGGCGGCTCCTGCTGACGCCTCTGGGGGGCATGAACCCCAACAACGGCGAGGCGGAAAATGTACGGATCGTCACCCGCTCCGGCAAAACCTATACCGGCACCTTCCAGCTGCAAAACGCCTCCATCCACGTCAACGGGGACTACAGCGGCACCAAGCGCAGCTACGACGTGATGGAGGTGGTGATCGACGAGGAGGTGCACAGCCGGAGGGACGCGGAGCAGCTGGGCATTCTGCCCGGGGACATCGTCTGCTTTGACCCCCGCACCGTGGTGACACCCTCCGGCTTTATCAAAAGCCGGTTCCTGGACGACAAGCTGTCTGTGGCCATTCTGCTGGGTCTTGCCAGGCAGGTGGCGGCGGGCCAGGTGGTGCCCAGGCGGCGGGTGTGGTGCCACGTGACGGTATTTGAGGAGGTGGGCCACGGCGGCGCGGCCTCCGTCCC
>USMP01000047.1 GCA_900555795.1 uncultured Eubacteriales bacterium | reverse complement strand
TTTCTCCCTGTGAAAGGATACACACCCGTTGCCGCCGCTGCCGGCCTTGACAGTGATGCGGGCTTTGTCAATAAAGGATGTTGCCATGGGACACCTCCTTGTTGTAATTCCCGCGCCCCTGGCGGCGGGAAAAATGTGAGAACTGGTTCCCTGCCGGGGCAGAAAACTGCCGGAGTGGCGGGCCCTTACAGGCGGGCTCTCCCGCTTACTGTGCCCATCCGCCCTCCGCCCCATACACCAGGAGAGAAAAAGACCCCGAGCCGTAACCGGCCCGGGATCCGTATGCGGCAGATTACTGAGCCTCGTAGACGGAGACCTGCTTACGGTCCTTGCCCAGACGCTCGAAACGGACAACGCCGTCGGCCTTGGCGAACAGGGTATCGTCGCTGCCACGACCCACGTTGACGCCGGGATGGATGTGGGTGCCGCGCTGGCGGACTAAGATGTTGCCGGCCAGCACATGCTGCCCGTCGGCCCGCTTGGGCCCGAGGCGCTTGGACTCGCTGTCACGGCCGTTCTTGGTGGAACCAACGCCCTTCTTGTGGGCGAAGAACTGAAGACCAATGTTCATCATCGTTGTGTGCCATCCTTTCTGTAAGATGCTTGGCGGGGGTGAGGGGGCCTATTCGGCCTCCATAACGTCAATATAGTCGGGATACTCGCAGTGGAGCTGACTGAGATAGACCATCGTACCTGTCAGAAGAGTCTGACAGGTGCTCTCAGCGGTGGGGCCAAGAGACCCGGGGAGCCGCAGGGAGATACTGGCGGTTTTCTCATGGACCTTTACGGAGGCGCAGAGCCCCATTACGTCGTTGAGGACGCATTCAATGAGGCGGACCGTGCTGGTGACGGCGGCGCAGACAATGTCCGCGCCCGATTCGGCGTACCCGCTGTGGCCCACAGCGTCAAACCCTGTAATCCGGCTGCCCTCCACGTGGAACGTGACGCTGGTCATCCCTTAGGCGTTGATCTTGGTGATCTCAACCTTGGTATAGGGCTGACGATGGCCTTGCCGCTTGCGGTAGCCCTTCTTGGGATTGTACTTGAAGATGCGGACCTTCTTGCCCTTGCCGTTTTTCACGGTGTTGGCCTCCACGGTGGCGCCGGCCACGGTGGGGGTGCCGATGGTGGCGTTATCGCCGTCCAGCACCGCCAGGACCTGATCGAAGACCACCTGGTCGCCGGCCTCCACGGGCAGCTTCTCGATGAAGAGGGTGTCGCCCTCGGCCACCTTGTACTGCTTACCGCCGGTAACAATGATTGCGTGCATTCCTTTTGCACCTCGCTTTCCTTTATTATGAAGCACTTAACCGCGCTCCTTTACGGGCGCGCTATCGTAGGCGGCATCAAAGGACGCACTTGTGCCTATTCAAAGCGGCTTACCTAGTATAACAGCGAAAAGCCAAATTGTCAACGGATTTTTTGAGAAAAATGTTGTTTTTTCCAGGTGGTCCAAAGTTTTCAGACGAAAAAGCAGAAATTAGCACTCGCGAATATAGAGTGCTAAAATTCACAGTTCCGTAAAATGATCCACTAAATTTGTTCATAATTTTGGGGCATGATATAGACAAATAAAAGGAACAAGGAAGCGAGGCACATGCAGCAGAGAACCGTCGGCCGCCGCGGCCCACAGCGGCTGGCGCAGAATGCCGGGCCCCGGCTGCCGCGCCCGGGATGGGATTGCCGCGGCAAGTAAAATAAATGGGATAGGATATCAGTATAGAATATATGAGGAGGAATTGATATGTTTGATATGATGCCTTTTGGCCGTAACCGTATGATGGACGTCTATCGCCCCTTCCGGGATTTTGACGAGTTGACCCACAACTTCTTTGGAGGCAATGAGTTGGGGGGCTTTAAGACGGATATTAAGGACACCGGCGACGCCTATGTGCTGGAGGCGGATCTGCCCGGTGTGAAGAAGGAGGACATCCACATCGATATCGATGGCGACTGCCTCTCCATCAGCGCCCAGCGCAGTTCCAGCAGGGAGGAGAAGGATCAGGAGGGCAATTACATCCGCTGCGAGCGGTCCTATGGCTCCTTCTCCCGCAGCTTTGACATCTCCGCTGTAAAGGCGGAGGGGATCACCGCCGGCTACGACAACGGCGTCCTGACCCTGACCATGCCCAAGCGGGAGCAGACGGTACCGACCTCCCGGCGGCTGGAGATCCAGTAAGAGAAGCGGCAAGCGGCCCCGTGCCTTTTGACACGGGGCCGCTTTTGCCGCTGTGGGGACAATTCGGAAAAGAATTAGCACTCAGTTTAACTGAGTGCTAATATTTACAAATTGGTCATATTCTGTTCACAATTACCATGCATGATAGAGCCAGTCAAAAATCCGGGTGTTTCCGGCAGATTCTGCCGCCGGGCAGCCCGACAGGAGGCAAGCATATGGCAAAAAAAGAATTTCAGGCGGAGAGCAAGCGGCTTTTGGACCTGATGATCCACTCGATTTATACCCACAAGGAAATTTTTCTAAGGGAGATCATATCCAACGCCAGCGATGCGATTGACAAGCTGAGTTACCGGTCCCTGACGGACGAGCACGTGGATATGAAGCGGGAGGACTTCCGCATCCAAATCCAGGCGGACCCCCAGGGACGGACGTTAACAGTCAGCGACAACGGCATCGGTATGGATGAGAGCGACCTGGAGAACAATCTGGGGGTCATCGCCTCCAGCGGCACCTACCAGTTCCGCCAGGAACTGGAAAAGGAGGACGCCGACATAGAGAGCATTGGACAGTTCGGGGTGGGGTTCTACTCCGCCTTCATGGTGGCGGACCATATCGCGGTGGTGACAAAAAAGTTCGGTGCGGAGCAGGCCTACCGCTGGGAGAGCGATGGGACTGACGGCTACACCATCACCCCCTGCGAAAAGGACACGGTGGGTACCGATATCATCATGCACATCAAGCCGGACAGCGAGGAGGGGGACTATGGGCAGTACCTCCAGGAGTACACACTGCGCGGCCTGGTGAAGAAGTATTCCGACTATATCCGCTGGCCCATCCGCATGGAAGTAACGAAGTCCCGGAAGAAGGCCGACTCCCCCGAGGATAAGCCCGAGTATGAGGACTACAGGGAGGAGGAGACTCTCAACAGCATGGTCCCCCTCTGGCAGCGGAAGAAGAGCGAGGTCACAAAGGAGGAGTACGACAAGTTTTACCAGGATAAGTTTGGCGACTTCACCCCACCCCAGTCTGTCGTTACCGTCTCCGCCGAGGGGCAGGTCAGCTATAAGGCACTGCTGTTCATTCCCTCCCGGACGCCCTTTGACTACTACACCAGCGAGTATGAGCGGGGACTCCAGCTCTATTCCGCCGGCGTGATGATTATGGACAAGTGCCCGGACCTGATTGGGGAGCACTTTGGCTTTGTGAGAGGTGTGGTGGATTCCCCGGATCTGAGTTTGAATATCTCCCGGGAACTGCTCCAGCACGACCGGCAGCTGAAGCTGATCGCCAACAATATCGAGAAAAAGGTGAAGGGCGAGTTGGAGCGGCTTCTGAAGGAAGATCGGGCGGGCTATGAGGCCTTCTTCCAGAATTTTGGCCGCCAGCTGAAGGTGGGCTGCCTGAATAACTACGGGGCCAAGCGGGAATTGCTGGAGGACCTGCTGCTGTTTTACTCCTCCACGGAGAAAAAGATGGTGACACTCTCTGAGTATGTGAGCCGCATGCCGGAGAGCCAGAAGTATATCTACTACGCATCCGGAGAGAACGTGGCCGCCATGGACAACCTGCCTCAGACGGAACTGCTGCGGGAGCGGAATCTGGAGATTCTCTATCTCACCGATCAGCCCGACCAGCTGCTGGTGGAGATTTTGCACCAGTACAAGGAGAAGGAATTCCGCTCTGCCGTGGACGGTGACTTGGACCTGGAGGACATGCCGGAGGAGAAGCCGGAGGAGGCCTATCAGGCGGCCTTTGACTTCCTTAAGGAGAAGCTGGGGGATCAGGTGGATCAGGTTCGGGCCTCCCGGAAGCTGAAGACCCACCCTGTATGCCTTACTGCCGGTGAGGGCGTCAGTTTTGAGATGGAGCGCTACTTCACCGCGGCCCAGCCGGAAATGGGGCTGAAGGCAAAGCGGATTCTGGAGGTCAATGTGGACCATCCCGCCTTCGCGGCCCTGGAGGCCGCCCGGGAGAGCGATCCGGAGCGGGCGGGGAAATACGCCCAGGTGTTGCTCAATCAGGCCAAGCTGATTGCCGGGCTGCCCATTGACGATCCCTCTGGATATACGGACCTGCTGTGCAGCCTGTGGGCATAGGCTGCCGGGGAGCAAGAAAAAACCGGGCCGGTATCGCCAAGTAGCGGTACCGGCCCGGTTTTTGTGTAACAAAGATACAAACGCTATCGTTCCTCCCGGAAATAGGGCAGGCCCAGGTGGGCAGGCGGCTGGTTCTCCCGCTTTTTGCGCATGCTGATGAGAATCAGCACCGCGATGGTCACAAGATAGGGCAGCATCTTAAACAGTTCCTGGGAACTGCGGGTCAGATTGGGCACATAGAAGTACAGCCAGGTCAGCCCGCCGAAGAGGTAGGCACCCCAGATGGCGTTCATGGGTCTCCAGGTGGCAAAGATGACCAGGGCCACCGCCAGCCAGCCCAGGGCTTCAATGGTGCTGTCATTGGCCCAGGTGCCCTTGATATAGTCCATGGTGTAGTATAGCCCGCCCATGCCAGAGATGCCCGCGCCGATACAGGTGGCCAGGTACTGATAGCGGGTGACGTTGATGCCGGCGGCGTCGGCGGTGGCGGGGTTTTCACCCACAGCCCGCAGATTCAGCCCCTTCCGGGTGCGGTTTAAGAACCAACTCATGGCGATTGCCAGGGCGATGGCCAGATAGACCATGAAGCCGTAGCTGAAAAACAGGCTGCCAATAGGCAGGGAGGTGCCGCCCAGGCCTGCCAGGGCGGGAATGTTGGCCCGGTACACGGCGCTGGTGGCAGCCACGGAAATTTGACCCACGCCGCCGGCCATGGTGTTCAGGCCGCCGCCGAAGAAGTTGGCCACGCCGCCGCCGAAGATGGTCAGGGTCAGGCCGGTGACGTTCTGATTGGCCCGGAGGGTAATGGTCAGGAAGCTGAAAAGCAGTCCGCCCAGGGCGGCGGCCAGGAAGGCGGCGGCAAAGGACAGCACAAGGCATACTGCCGGATTGGGGGCGGGGTTGTTCAGTTCATAGAAAAAGGAGGCGGCCAGGCCCGCGATGCCCCCCAGATACATAATGCCGGGGACACCCAGGTTCAGGTTGCCGGACTTCTGCGTCAGGATCTCGCCCATGGCGCCAAAGAGAATCACAGTGCCATAGGCAATAGCAGCCTGGAAGAGTGCGATGTAGTTGCTCATTTGCGCTCAGCCCCCTTTCTGCCGCGGAAAATCAGCTTATAGTTGATAAAGAACTCGCTGCCGATGATGCAGAAGAGAATGATGCCGGTGATGATATTGGAGGCGTAGTCGTTGAGATTAAACTTGGAGGCGATGGTGATAGCCCCCTTCTGCAGGAATACCAGCAGGAAGGAGATCAGCACCATGACGAAGGTGTTGAACTTGGCCAGCCATGCCACAATAATGGCGGTGAAGCCCCGGCCGCCGGCGGTGGAGGTGGAGATGGTATGGCTGGCCCCGGCCACGGCGATAAAGCCCGCCAGGCCGCAGATCGCGCCGGAGATAGCCATGGTGCGGATGTAGACACGGCTGAGTTTGATACCGGCGTAACGGGCGGTGTTGGCGCTTTCACCCACCACGGAGATCTCATAGCCCTGCTTGGAGGAGCGCAGATACACGTACATGCCCACCGTCAGGGCCAGCACCAGCAGCACGTTGAGCAGGTAGGCCTGGCCAAAGACTTCCGGGAACCAGCCGCCCTTGGTCTGCCCGTTGATGATGCCCACGGTGTTGGAGCCGGGAGGGTTTTCCCACAGAGCCACGCAGTAGCTGGTCAGCTGGATGGCCACGTAGTTCATCATCAGGGTAAAGAGCGTTTCATTGGTGTCCCACCGGGATTTGCACACGGCGGGAATCACACCCCACACGGCGCCGCCAAGCAGGCTGGCGGCAGCCATAATGATCAGCAGCAGGGGGGTGGGCAGGGAGTTGCCGTAGTAGATCATCAGTCCCGCTGTAAAGCAGCCGCCCACCAGGATCTGCCCCTCGGCGCCGATGTTCCAAAATTTCATCTTAAAGGCGGGGGCCAAGCCGATGCCAATGCACAGCAGCATCATGGCGTCCCGGATTGTTACCCAGGAGCGGCGGCTGGTGCCGAAGGCCCCGTCAAACATGGCCTCATACACCGCTACAGGGTTCAGCTTGGTGACGGCGAAGATGAACAGGCCGCTGATGACCAGCGCCAGCAGCACTGCCAGGCCCCGGATGCCCCAGGCCTTCCAGGTGGGGATGCTGTCCCGCTTTACAATGCGCACAGCGGGCTCGCCCTTAACAGGATTCGTCATGCCTGGCGCTCCTCCTTCTGCAGATTGGTCATCATCAGGCCAACCTCCTCCTTGGTGGCGGTTCGCCCGTCTACCACGCCGTTGACCTTACCGGCGCAGAGGACCAGAATCCGGTCGCACAGTTCCAGCAGCACGTCCAGATCCTCGCCCACATAGACCACCGCCACTCCACGCTCCTTCTGCTCGTTGAGCAGGTGGTAGATGGTGTAGGAGGTGTTGATGTCCAGCCCCCGCACGGCGTAGGCGGTCATAAGCACCTTGGGGGAGGCGGCAATCTCCCGGCCTACCAGCACTTTCTGCACATTGCCGCCGGAGAGACGGCGCACCGGGGTGGCTACACCGGGCGTCACCACCTCCAGCTGCTCAATGATCTGCTCCGCCAGATCCTTGGGCCGCTTCTGGTTGGTAAAGAGGGAGCGGCCCTCCCGGTAGCTGCGCAGCATCATGTTGCCGGTCATGCCCATGGCACCCACCAGGCCCATGCCCAGCCGGTCCTCGGGAACAAAGCTGAGGCCTATGCCGGCCTTTTTAATATCCAGAGGGCTCATGCCCACCAGTTGAACCTGTGAGTCCTCGCCCTCCGGATAGTAGGAGATGGAGGAGCCGGACTGGGTGGGCTGCAGCCCCGCGATAGCCTCCAGCAACTCCTTCTGGCCGCAGCCGGAGATGCCGGCGATACCAAGTATCTCTCCGCCGTACACATCAAAGCTGACGTCGTCCAGGGCCTTGACCCCATCGGGGCTGAGAACCGTGAGATTCCGGATCTCCAGACGCTTTTTCGGGTTTTTCGGCTCCGGCCGGTCGATATTCAGCGCCACCGCCCGGCCCACCATCATGTCCGTCAGTTTCTGGGGGTCCGTATCGCAGGTGGCCACGTCGCCGATATACTCCCCCTTGCGCAGCACGGCCACCCGGTCGGAGATGGCCATAACCTCGTGGAGTTTGTGGGTGATGATGATGATGCTCTTTCCGTCGGCGCGCATATTGCGCATCACATCAAAAAGCCTGTTGGTTTCCTGGGGGGTCAGCACGGCGGTGGGCTCGTCCAGGATCAGGATGTTCGCGCCGCGATAAAGCATCTTGACGATTTCCACCGTCTGCTTCTGGGACACGGACATGTCGTAGATCTTCTGGTAGGGGTCCACCATAAAGCCGTATTTGCGGCAGATGGCGTTGACCTTTTCCGCCACCGCCTTTACATTCAGCGGCCCCGGCTCTTTCAATCCCAGGACAATATTCTCCGCGGCGGTGAGCACATCCACCAGCTTAAAGTGCTGGTGAATCATGCCAATGCCCAGGTCGAAGGCATCCTTGGGGGAGCGGATGGTAACGGGCGTCCCCTTGACCAGAATTTCCCCCTCATCGGGGAAATAGATGCCGGAGAGCATGTTCATCAGCGTGGTTTTGCCGCTGCCGTTCTCTCCGAGCAGTGCGAGAATCTCTCCCTTGTAGATGTCCAGCCAGACCTTGTCGTTGGCCTTGACGGAGCCGAACGACTTGGTGATGTCACGCATCTGCACCGCTGCAACTTTGCTGTCCAAGGGCGTACCTCCTGTAAAAATTTAATGGG
>USMP01000046.1 GCA_900555795.1 uncultured Eubacteriales bacterium | reverse complement strand
CCGCCCTGGGGGCGGAACCCCCAAAAGCCAAGAAAAGAAAAATCTTCCTTGAGAGGGGCGCGGAACATCCCCCGTCCCTCTCAAGGGAAAAAAACCTCCCCCGCCGCGGCGCGGCGGCGGGACAGAGAAGGAGCTGCTATGGATACCATTGCCGCCATTTCTACCGGAAACACCCTCTCCGCCATCGGCATTCTCCGCCTCTCCGGCCCGGAGACCCTGACGGTGGCCGACGCCGTCTTTCGCCCGGCGGACGGGCATCCCCTGTCCGCCCACCCGGCCCGGACCATGGTGCTGGGCGCCCTGCTGGACCGGGAGGGCCGCCCCATCGACCAGTGCCTGGCCGTCACCTTCGCCGCCGGGGCCAGCTACACCGGCGAACTGAGCGCGGAGTTCCACTGCCACGGCTCCCCCGTAGTGCTGAGCCAGGGCCTGGAGTCCCTCTTCGCCGCCGGGGCCCGGCAGGCGGGACGGGGGGAGTTCACCAAGCGGGCCTTCCTCTCCGGAAACCTGGATCTGACCCAGGCGGAGGCTGTGATCGACCTCATCGAGGCGGAAACCGCCGCCGCTGCCCGCAGCGCCGTGGCCCAGCTGGGGGGCAGCCTGCGCCGGATCATTGACGCCGTGTACGACCGCCTTCTGGACGTGTCCAGCCGGTTCTACGCCGTGGTGGACTACCCCGACGAGGACATTCAGGACCTGGACCGCGCCGCCCTGGAGGCCGCCCTGGCGGAGGCGGCGGAGCGGCTGAACGCCCTGCTGGCCACCGTCCGGCGGGGACAGGTACTCCGCCAGGGGGTGCCCACCGCCATCGTGGGCCGCCCCAACGCGGGGAAAAGTTCCCTGCTGAACGCCCTGGTGGGCTATGACCGGGCCATTGTCACCGATGTGGCCGGCACCACCCGGGACACGGTGGAGGAGAAGGCTGTGGTGGGGGACGTGCTGCTGCGGCTGATCGACACCGCCGGCATCCGGGAATCCCGGGACCAGGTGGAACGTCTGGGCGTGGAGCGCTCCCGGCGGGCCATGGCGGAGGCAGGACTGATCCTGGCCCTGGTGGACAGTTCCCTCCCCCCCACCGGGGAGGACGCCGCCCTGCTGGAGGAGGTATCCCGGGCCGGCGTGCCCTGGGTCCTGATCCGCTCCAAAAGCGATCTGGCCGGGGCCCCCACTCCCCTGACCCTCCCCGACGGCATGGCCGCCCCGGCGGCCGCCCTGTCCCTCTCCGCCCACACCGGGGCGGGGCTGGCAGAACTGGAGGCCGTGGTGGCCGCCCTGTTCCCGGCGGACCAGGGCCAGGCCGGCGCTGTGCTCACCAACCCCCGGCAGGTCCAGGCCGTGGAGCGGGCCGCCCAGGCGGCGGAGCGGGCCAGAGCCGCTCTGGAGGCGGGCCTGACCCCCGACGCGGTGCTGACCGACGCCGAGGAGGCCCAGCGGGCCCTGGGGGAAGTGACCGGCCGCACGGTGCGGGAGGACATGGTGGCCCGGATCTTTGACCGGTTCTGCGTGGGAAAATAGCTACTTGGGGGAAAACCGGACATTTTCATAGAAATCGCCTCCGTCCGGCGGCACAGTTTGTGGAAACCCCCCATTGACTTTATTGGTTTAAAGCGATATGATAGCAAAAGAATTCGCCGGCTACCGCAGATCCGGCAAAAGGAGATTGGATACAATGAAAAAGATTCTTGCTCTGGCCATGGCCCTGGCCATGGTTCTGACCCTGGCCGCCTGCGGCGGAGGCGGCGACACCTACAAGATCGGTATCTGCCAGCTGCTGCAGCACGAGGCGCTGGACGCCGCCACCCAGGGCTTTAAGGACGCGCTGACGGAGAAGCTGGGGGACAAGGTGTCCTTTGAGGAGGGCAACGCCTCCGGCGACAGCACCAACTGCTCCACCATCATCAACAGCTTTCTGGCCTCCGACGTGGACCTGATTCTGGCCAACGCCACCGCCTCCCTCCAGGCCGCTGTGGCCGCCACCGGGGACGTGCCCATCCTGGGTACCTCCATCACCGACTACGCCACCGCGCTGGAATTGAGCGACTGGAACGGCACCGTGGGCGGCAATGTGTCCGGCACCTCCGACCTGGCCCCTCTGGACCAGCAGGCGGCCATGATCGCCGGGTTGTTCCCCGACGCCAAGACTGTGGGCCTGCTGTACTGCTCCGGCGAACCCAACTCCGTCTACCAGTGCACGGTTATGGAGGGCTACCTCACGGAGGCGGGCTTCGCGGTGGAGTGGTTTGCCTTCACCGACACCAACGACGTCTCCTCCGTAACCCAGGCCGCCTGTGACGGCTGCGATGTGATCTATATCCCCACCGACAACACCGCCGCCTCCAACACCGAGGCCATTGCCAACGTGGTGCTGCCCGCCGGCGTGCCCGTGGTGGCTGGCGAGGAGGGGCTTTGCAAGGGCTGCGGCGTGGCCACCCTGTCCATCAGCTACTATGACCTGGGCTACACCACCGGCCAGATGGCCTGTGAGATCCTCGTAAACGGCGGCGACATCTCCACCATGGCCGTCCAGTACGCCCCCGCCGTCACCCCCAAGTACCAGGCGGACAACTGCGCCGCCCTGGGCGTCACCGTCCCTGACAACTACGAAGCGATTGTCATGGAATAATCTCGCCATAAACGGCCCCACGGGGCTGTTTATGGGCCGGGCAGCGGAAAAGGGGGCTTCCTTTTTCCGCTGCTTTCTGCTATACTGGTGAAGTCTGTCGACTTCCGCTCTTGGGGAGGGCAATTGCATATCAGGAGGGATTTTCCATGGAATTTTTGTTGGGGCTGGTAAATGCCATGCCCGGCGCCGCGGCCCAGGGCCTCGTCTGGGGTGTCATGGCCATCGGCGTATACATCACCTATAAGATTTTGGATGTGGCCGACCTGACGGTGGACGGCTCCATCTGCACCGGCGGCGCGGTGTGCGTCATGCTGACGCTCTCCGGCTGCCCGGTCTGGGCGGCCCTATTGGCGGCGGTGGCGGCGGGGATGCTGGCAGGGCTGGTAACGGGCCTGCTCCACACCCGCTGCGGCATCCCCCCCATTCTCTCCGGCATTCTGACCCAGCTGGCCCTGTACTCCGTGAACCTGCGGATCATGGGCTGGGGCACCGGCACCGGCAAGGCCAACCTGCCCATCAGCGTGCAGAAATATGACCTGCTGGTGTCCTCCCGGTACGTCCGGGATCTGAGCCTTTCCAACCCCCTGGTGACGCTGGCGGTGTTCGCCCTGGTGGTCATCGCCCTGCTGTACTGGTTTTTCGGCACAGAGGTGGGCTGTTCCCTGCGGGCCACCGGCGCCAACGGCAGCATGGCCCGGGCCCAGGGCATCGACACCAACGCCGCCAAGGTGCTGGGGCTGATGCTCTCCAACGGCCTGGTGGCCCTGGCCGGGGGCCTGCTGGCCCAGTACCAGGGGTTCGCGGACATCAATATGGGCCGGGGCGCCATCGTCATCGGCCTGGCCGCCGTGATCATCGGTGAGGTCATTTTTGACCGGGTGTTCCGCAACTTCGCCCTGAAGCTGCTCTCCGCCGTGATCGGCGCGGTCATCTACTACGCGGTGATCCAGGTGGTGCTGCGGCTAGGCCTCAACACCGACGATCTGAAGCTGCTGACGGCCCTGGTGGTGGCCCTGTTCCTGGCCATCCCCTACTGGAGATCCCGCTGCTTCTCCAAGGCCGCCGGAAAGGAGGGCTCCCGCCATGCTTGATGTGCAGAACATTCATAAGACCTTTAACCCCGGCACCGTCAACGAGAAAAAGGCGCTGGACGGCCTCAGCCTCCATCTGGAGGCCGGGGACTTTGTCACCGTCATCGGCGGCAACGGTGCGGGAAAATCCACCATGCTCAACGCCATTGCCGGTGTCTGGCCTGTGGACCGGGGCCGCATCACCATTGATGGGGCGGACGTGACCCATCTGGCGGAGCACCGGCGGGCGGCCTACATCGGCCGGGTGTTTCAGGACCCCATGACCGGCACCGCCGCCACCATGCAGATTGAGGAAAACCTGGCCCTGGCCGCCCGCCGGGGGCAGCGCCGGGGGCTGGCCGCCGGCATTACCAGGGCCGAGCGGGAGGAGTACCGGGAAAAGCTGACCATTCTGGGGCTGGGTCTGGAGGAGCGGATGACCGCCAAGGTGGGCCTCCTCTCCGGCGGCCAGCGCCAGGCGCTGACGCTGCTGATGGCCACCATGAAGCAGCCGAAGCTGCTGCTTCTGGACGAGCACACCGCCGCCCTGGATCCCAAAACCGCCGCCAAGGTGCTGGAGACCACCACCCAGCTGGTGGAGCGGGACCACCTGACCACGCTGATGATTACCCACAACATGAAAGACGCCATCCGCCTGGGCAACCGGCTGGTGATGATGGACGGCGGCAGGGTGATCTACGATGTGGCCGGGGAGGAAAAGCAGCGCCTGCAGGTCAGGGACCTGCTGGAGCGGTTTGAGTCCGCCGGCGGCCAGGCCAGCGACCGGATGATTCTGGGATAGGAGGGGCTATGGAGGAGACACTGTCCGTGTCCTATGTGAAGTGCCCCTTCTGCACGGCAAAAAACCACTGCGCCGCCTGCGGGGCCGAACTGAGCCAAGCCCTGGCGGCCAAGCCGGGGGTGGAGTCTGCCCAGGTGCGGCTGCCGGAGGGGACTGTCCATCTGGTTCACCGGCTGGATCGGGACACCCTGGAGGATGTGCTGGATGGGATGGGACTGCTGACGGAATAGGACCCAGGCCGGAAGCTTTCGCTTCCGGCCTATTTTTATGGAATCCGCGAGGCGGGCCCCTGCCGGCCCCTGTTACCAAACTGTAACTTGTTATGGATGCGGTTGTGGTATATACTTGTATTATACAATCGTATAATACAGAGGAGGCGTTTTTATGAACCAATCTTCCCGCCGGCTGGGCGATGCCGAGCTGGAGATTATGCTGGCCATCTGGAGCGCCGATGGGCCTGTTCCATCCACCTACGTCCATGAAAAGCTCCGTCCCAGCCGCAGCTGGGCCCTGCCCGCCGTCATCACCTCTCTCAACCGCCTGGTGGAAAAGGGCTTCCTGGCCTGCGAGAAGCAGGGACGGAGCAACCTGTACCGCCCCCTCATCAGTGAGCGGGACTACAAGGCCTCCGAGAGCCGCAGCTTTTTAGACCGGCTCTATGGCAGCAGCTTTCAGGGTCTGGTGGCCTCCCTGTACGACAGCCGGGCCATCGGCGTGGAGGATCTGGAGCAGCTGCGGGATTTTTTGGCGGAACTGGAGGAGGAGCGCCATGGATAGTCTCCTGAACACGCTGAAATGGAGCGCCGCCGTGGGCGTAGCAGTGCTGCTGCTGACCCTGCTCAAGCCCGCCCTGGACAGGCGCTACAGCGCCCGCTGGCGCTACTGGGTGTGGCTGGCCATGGCTGTGCTGCTGCTGCTGGCCCCGGTGCGCTGGGAGACGCTGGCCCCCGCCGGGGAACCGCCGGTGGTGATTCAGGTGCCCCCGGTGGACCTGGGCCACCCCCAGGACGCCGCCCCGCTTCAGGGCGGCGCACCCAGCGGACAGACCCCGACGGCGGAGGCCCCGTCCCGGGACAGCGCCGGGAGCGGGACAGCCCACAGCCCCGCCCTGGCCCTGGACGCCCTGCTGCCTGCCCTGTGGCTGGCGGGGGCGGCCCTGGCTGTCCTGTACCGCCTGGTGGGCACGGCCTGGTTTTCCCACCGGACCCGGCGGTGGAGCCGGGCCCCCGGGACGGAGACCCTGTCCCTGTACGCCTCCATATGCCGGGACATGGCTGTTAAACGGCCGCCGGAGTTGGCCGTCTCCTCCGCTGCCGGCTCCCCCCTGGTGCTGGGCCTGCTGCGGCCCCGGCTGCTGCTGCCCGGGGAGGAGGGATCAAGCCGGGAACTGGCCTTCATTTTCCGCCATGAACTGACCCACTACCGGCGCCGGGATCTGTGGTATCAGCTGGCGCTGACTGCGGCTCTGGCCATTCACTGGTTTAATCCCCTGGTATATCTTCTTTTTCGGGAGGCCTGTGTGGACATGGAACTGACCTGCGACGACGCGGTGGTGGCGGGCCGGGACCGGGAGGAGCGCCGGGCCTATGGGGAGACCCTGGTGGCGGCCCTCCACCGGCAACGGGGCCTGAGCCGGGCCGCCCTATCCACCCACTTCTACGGCGGGGCGGCGGTGATGAAGGAGCGGCTGTGGAACCTCCTGGGCCGCCAGGGCAAAAAGGGGGGCGCCCTGGTCCTGGCCCTGGCGCTGGTGGCCACGGTAAGCGCCGCCTGCTCCGTGGGCCTGCAGAAGGCCCCAGATCCCCCATCCCTGACGGCGGAGGAGACAGAGAACCCGCCTCCGACGGCGGAGTTGGAGGACCCGGATCGGGCGGCGGCTATGGCCGCGGCCCAGGACTACGTGGCCCGCCAAATCGAAGCGCTGGAGAGCCAGGGACACGCCGTGACGGACAGCGCCCTGGAGCTGACAGAGGCGGGCGCCTTCCGCTGGGACTTCTATGACAGCGACATGCTGGTCTGGCGGCTGGACTACCGGCTGCTGCTGGCAGACAGCGGCGCTTACATGCCGGTGGGGGGCCAGGAGGTGGACGCGGACGGCTGGCTCACAGGGCTGGACCCCCTGGGCGTCCCCTATCTCATCTTCTCCGTCTACCGGGGCGAGAATCCGGCGGTGTACCGTCTGGCGGAGGTGGCCTATGACAACGTAGGCTGGGAGTACGGCTTCTGCTGGGAGACATATGCGGCGGCCCACACGGCCATGGGCCTGACCCTCGCCCCCAAGCTGAACGCCTGGCCGGATACCGGCACGCCCTTTATCCTAGCCCGGGGCCGGGGCGAAGAGGAGTGGGCCGCCCAGTGGGAGACCACCGCCCAGCGCTACCTCCAGGAGCAGCTGGGCCTGGAGGGGTGCACCCTCTCCCCCCTTCTCCGGGTGGACACCGGGGACAGCCAGGCCGACGAGGATCTGCTGGCAAGCTTCTCCTCCCCCTCCGGACAGACCGGGATGCTGCTGCTGAGCCACTGGAACTACGCCTACGGCCCGGCTCTGGAGCACACCGCCGCCTTCTGGGAGGTGGTGGGCGTCTACTTCGTTCAGGATCTGACGAAGGAGGATCTGGCAGGCTTTGCCGCCTACTTCAACGCCGGCGAGCGCAACGGCCTGCTCCGCTGTCCCTACGGCAGCCCCCAGGAGGCCGGGGCCTTCCTGGGCTGGCTCTTCTACGACCTGGACGGCGGCGCGGCCGATATGACGGAGGAGGAACTGGGGGCGGTCGAGGCCGCCTGGGGCGCCAAGGCCCAGCTGGACATGCGAAAACTCCCCACAAGCTACGTGCTGGACTGCCTCCAGCAGTGGTTCGGCATCAGCCGGGAGATGGCGGAGGACATCCTGCAGGCCCACGGCCCACTGCTGGGCACCTATCTTGCAGACTACGACGCCTACTACAGCCAGCGGGGAGACACGGAGCGCCAGGAGTACCGCTTTGACAGCGGCTGCCGCTTTCAGGACGGCTCCGTGCGCCTGTACTACACCATCGGCTATATACACAACACGCCGGAGACCGGCCTCTTTGACCAGCCCATGTACCTGTGTCTGGCTCCCGACGGCAGCGGCGGCTGGTATGTGGAGCGCAACCTCCCGGCGTCGTAGAGCCGGGAAAGCGCCCCGGGAAACCTATGGGTTTCCCGGGGCGCTTTCCTCTCTGCCGCTAATATCCCACCGTATCCGTGGCCTCGCCGGCCTTTTTCGCCTGGCCGTAGGAGCGCATCCGCTGGCGGACATTGTCCATCTCCCCCGGGGACAGGATCACCGGCTGGCCGACGCACATGGTGCGCCACTGCATCTCCGCCACAAACTCCAGATTCACCGCCAGGGAGAAGGCCCGGGACATATTGCGTCCCACCGCCAGCATCCCGTGGTTGGCCAGGAGCAGCGCCTGGCTCTCCCCGATGGCCCGGCCCACCCCCAGGATGACGCCGGCCAGAATTCCGGACCGGGCGGCGGGCAGCATCACCCGGAATATGGTGCCGATCCGGGTATTGCCGAGAGCCAGAGAGGCCTCCCGGTAGGAACCGGGGACTGC
>USMP01000045.1 GCA_900555795.1 uncultured Eubacteriales bacterium | reverse complement strand
CGGCCCCCAGAGTGAACCGGAGCATCCGGGGCCGCGTGGTAATCAGACGGAGCCGCTCGGCCATGGTGCGCTTGCCCGCGGTCATGGCGGTGGCGGCATGCAGCAGGCCGCCGCTGGCGGGAGCTGCCGCGGCCATACCCACCAGGGTGGCTCCATAGTCTAGGCACTCCGCCTCCCCCAGACGGCGGATCACCCCGGCGTCACAGGCCAGTTCGCAGTCCTGGCGGCTCAGCGCCGCCGCCCACCATACCAGTGGATTATACCAGTGAATTGTGAGGCACAGGCACCGCAGCAGACACCACAGGTGGTCCCTGTGGCGGAAATGGGTCTGCTCATGGAGCAGGATGTGGCCCAGCCGGCTGGGGTCCAGGGAGGCGCGGTTGATGTAAATGGCCGGCCTGGGCAGGCCGAACAGGCAGGGGGAGGGTAGGTCCTCCACCAGATAGACCCGCAGGGGACAGGGGCCCGGCAGATCCTTCCCATCCAGCAGCCTCCGCCTCCGGCGCAGGCTGCGGCAAAACAGCGCGTTGCTGCCAATCAGCGCTGTCCCCACCGCGCAGATACCGACACACCACAGATGGACGTACCAGGAGTGAGGGGAGCCCTGCCGGCTCTCCGCTGGAAGGCCGGGGGATACCGGCTGGAGTTGGCCGGGAACGCCGTCCGGCGGGGCGGTGGGAGGGGCCCCGCCGGCTGAAGGGGTGCCTGCCGCGCCGCCGGTATCACCGGAGACAGGGGCGCTGTCCGCCCCGGTGTTTTGGACCCAGGGCCGCAGCTGCTCCGCCTGGTCGATGGCGCCCATAATGCTCACAGGGGCGGGAAAGAGTGTGCCGGGGACCAGCAGCCGGGCCGCCGCCAGCAGCCACAGGGCGTAACACAGCCGGGGGTCCATCCGCCAGCGCAGGCACTGCCGCAGCAGGATGATGGAGAGAATCAGAATGGAGGAGGTCAGGATACACGCCCGCATGGCTTATCCCTCCTTTGCCTTCTCCAGAATGGCGGTGAGTTCGTCGATATCCGCCTGGGTGAGGCCGCGGCTGTCCACCAGGGCGTTGACCATCAGGCCCACGCTGCCCCGGTAGACCCGGCGGAGCAGGGTCTCTGTCTCCTGGGCGGCGGCCTGCTCCCGGGTAATGGTGGGGGAATAAAGCCGGGCGCGGCCCCCCTCACTGTAGGCGACGGCCCCCTTTGCCTCCAGCCGCGTGACCATGGTGACAATGGTGGACTTGCTCCAGCCGGTGGCGGGGGAGAGAGCGTGGACCATCTCCATCAGCGTCCGGGGACTCGCCTCCCACAGACACTCCATGACCTGCCACTCGCCGGCGGACAGGGAAATGGGCTTGCTGGACATACCGACCCTCCTTTCACCGCCCAGCCCCGGCGGGCGGGACAGGCGGCGGATCATTTTTGTGGGGATATATGAAATCAGCATACCATATTGTTTGACAGATGTCAACTTATCCCCCAAAAGCGCCTCTCCAGGCAGCCATTAGCGATCCCACAAAATCCATGAAGAATTCTCATATAGTTTGCGTAAAAAATGAGAGGTAAAAAATAAAATTTGACAAGTTGAAAAAAAATACCAGGAAATTCTGTGTGAAATGCCCATAAAAGAAGGGGGAAAAGCCGGCGGGAATTGTGTACAGAATGACGGTTGACTTTTTAAAGATTAGGATTTATCATATACCTACCATCAGCGGTGGAGAAAAGAAGGGGGATGCGGTTATGACCATGTCCGGCAGCACAAAAATGAACCCCACAGCCACTGCCGGCGCAGCGGCGGCTTCCTCCTGCCATCAGACGGAGCATACAGTATGCACGGTGGACACCAGAGCGCTGGTGTCCATTTCTATTTGGGCGGTACGACTGTGGGCTGGGCGCCTGGAGAAACGTGTGTATAGAGGAGCGGGCTCTGCCGCGGCGTGATTCGTATACGGAAAGCGGCGCCGCTCCGAGGGCGGCGCCGCTTTTTTGTATAAGTCCAGCCTTCCCTGCGGGGGAAGGCAACGTGAAAAAGGAGAAATGAAGATGAAGAAGTTTCTTGCAGTGCTTCTGGCGATGACCATGCTGCTGGGCCTGGCGGCCTGCGGCGGCAGCGGCAACAGCCAGGCTGGCGGCAGCCAGACCAGCGGCGGTGCGGACGCCGGAAGCGAGGGCGGCGAGATTACCGTGGCCCTGATTACCAATACCACCGGCGACTACGCCCAGTACGGCATCCCTGTCCACAACGCCGCTATGATGTACATTAACCAACTCAACCAGAACGGCGGCATCAACGGCAAGACCATCAAGGTCCTGGAGTACGACGACAAGGCCGACGGCATTGAGAGCGTCAACGCCTTCAATCTGGCGGTTGAAAACGGCGCCACCGCCGTTATTGGCTCCGTGCTGACCGGCGCCACCATCGCCCTGGCCGACGCCACCTTTGAGGTGAATATGCCTCAGATCACCGCTTCCGCCACCGCCGCCGGCGTGACCATGATTGACGCGGAGGATGAGAACAGCGAGATCCGCACCAATGTGTTCCGCTCCTGCTTCATCGACCCCTTCCAGGGGGAGAAGATGGCGGACTACGCAGTCAACAAGCTGGGCGCCAAGACGGCCGCCGTGTTCTTTGAGACCGGCAGCGACTACTCCGAGGGCCTGAAGAACGCCTTTGTGGAGAAGGCCGGGGACCTGGGCCTGGAGATCGTGGCCACCGAGGCGTTCGCCACCGGCGATAAGGACTACAAGGCCCAGATGACCAATATTGCCGCCAAGACCCCCGATGTGGTGTTTGCCCCCATCTACTACGGCGAGGCGGGCCTGGCCATTACCGCCGCCCGTCAGGCCGGCTGTGATGCCACATTCCTGGGCGGCGACGGCTTCGGCAGTGTGAAGGACTACGCCTCCGCCGAGGATCTGGAGGGCACTGTCTACTGCTCCGGCTATGCCCCCGGCACCGAGAGCGTGGCCCAGTTCGAGGCCGACTACGAGGCTACCTATGGTGAGAGCGTGCCCAACATGTTCGCGCCCCTGGCCTATGACGCCGCCATGCTGATGTGCAACGCCCTGGAGGCCGCCGAGAACGCGGGCCTCACCGCCGGAACCGACGAGTACAAGCAGGCTGTTATTGACGCGCTGGCCGCCAATGACGGCACCGAGGGCATCACCGGCACCTATACCTTTGACGAGTATAACAATCCCATCAAGTCTGCCGCCATCATCGAGTTGACGGGCGGCGAGGAAGTGTTTAAGGAGATGTATTGATCCACCGGATACTCCGCAACACCGCTCCAGGGGCGGGGGGACTGCCTCCCTCCGCCCTTGGAGCCGCCTCATACCGACCGGCAGCGGACATCCGATGGGCGGCCCCAGACGCTGGAGCCGGCCACCGGGTGTTCGCCATCGTGCTTATGAAAAGGAAGTGACAACAGAATGGACCTGTCCCTGATTCTCTCCCAGATCATCAACGGTCTGCAGACCGGGTCGATCTTCGCCCTGGTGGCCCTGGGGTACAGCATGGTCTACGGTATTATCCTCCTGCTGAACTTCGCCCATGGCGACATCATCATGGTGGGGGCCTATACCGCCTTCTACGCCATGACCGCCTTCCACCTGCATCCCCTGTTTTCCGTGCTGCTGGCGGTGGTTGTCAGCACCCTGCTGGGTGTGACCCTTGAAAAGGTGGCCTACACGCCCCTGCGCTCCGCACCCCGGCTGAGCCTGCTTATCACCGCTATCGGCATCTCCTTCCTGCTGGAGAATGGCGCCCAGCTGCTCTTCGGCGCGGATACCAAGAGCATGGACCCCATTGTCTCCGGCAACCTCGTGCTGGGCGGCTTCAGCATCAGCTATGCGGCGCTGCTGACCATTGTGGTATCCGTGGTGGCCATGGTGGCCCTCACCTTCCTGGTGCAGAAGACCAAGCTGGGCAAGGCCATGCGGGCTGTCAGCGAGGATATGGGCGCTGCCCAGCTGATGGGCATCGGCCTGAACAAGACCATCTCCTTTACCTTTGCCGTGGGCTCCGCCTTGGCGGGTATCGGCTCTATTTTGTACCTGTGCGCCTATCCCCAGGCCAGCCCCACCATGGGCTCCATGCTGGGGCTGAAGGCCTTTGTGGCCGCCGTGCTGGGCGGCATCGGCTCCATCCCCGGCGCCATGCTGGGCGGCTTTGCTATCGGCCTTCTGGAGGCGCTGGTGTCGGCGGCGGGCCTCTCCGTCTGGAAGGACGGGGTGGTGTTCGCCATCCTGATTCTGGTGCTGCTGGTGAAACCCACCGGCATCCTGGGCCGCAAGGTAACAGAGAAAGTGTAGGGGGTGCCATGATGAAAACAACACGGAAAAGTGCCATCCGCATCCCCATGCCGCTGCGCTACGGCATCAATCTGCTGCTGATTCTGGCTCTGTGGGGGGTGCTGTACGCCCTGATTCTGGCGGGGGTCGTCACCAACTACTGGACTGGTATCCTGATCACCGTGGGCATTAACATCATTCTGGCGGTGAGCCTGAACGTGGCTACGGGCTATTTGGGCCAGCTGCCCCTGGGCCACGCCGGCTTTATGGCCGTGGGGGCATATACCGCGGGCATTTTCATGAAGTCCACCCCCGTGGGGGAACTGCTGAAATCCGGCAGCACCGGGGCCTTTCTCCCCTATATCCTGGCCGCCCTGGTGCTCAGCGCCCTGGTGGCGGGAGTTTTCGGCCTTATGATCGGCATTCCCGCCCTGCGGCTGCGGGGCGACTACCTGGCGATCATCACTTTGGGGTTTGGGGAGATCATCCGGGTGGTGCTGACCAATATCGACTCCCTGCTGGGATTCAAGTTCACCTACGGCGCGGCGGGGCTGAAGAGCATCCCCAAGTTCGCCGGGGCCAACTACGGCGGGTTCCACCTGGTGTTTGCCTGTGTGGTGCTGGTATGCGTGCTGATCCACACGGTGATGAAATCCCGCCATGGCCGGGCAATCCTCTCCATCCGGGAAAATGAGATCGCCGCCGAGAGCGTGGGCATCAATACCACCTACTATAAAACCATGGCCTTTGTTCTATCCGCTATGCTGGCGGGGGTGGCGGGGTGCCTGTACGCCGGGTACCTGGGCTCCCTCTATCCCTCCACCTTTAAATTTATGAAGTCCATTGAGATCCTGGTGATGGTGGTGCTGGGCGGCATGGGGTCCATGCTGGGCTCCATTCTCTCCGCCACGGTGCTGACGATCCTGCCGGAACTGCTGCGCTCTGTGGCGGACTACCGCATGGTGGCCTATTCCCTGGCCCTGGTGCTGATGATGATCTTCCGGCCCAAGGGGCTGCTGGGCAGCTACGATTTCTCTATGTCCCGGGTGCTGGAGAAGGGCCTGAACAGGCTCTTCCGCCGGAGCGGCGGGAGTGTGGAGCGTGAGAAAGGAGGCGGGGCAGAATGAGCAGAGGCGAACGGCCGCGGACCAAGCTGGTCCCGGTGCCCTCCACCAACATTATCCCCGAGCGGGATATCGATAAGCGCCCCATTCTGGAGGCGCGGCACCTGGGCATCGACTTTGGCGGCCTTACAGCGGTGGACAACTTCAACATGGCCATCGGCCGCACGGAGATTGCGGGCCTCATCGGCCCCAACGGCGCGGGCAAGACCACGGTGTTTAACCTGCTGACCAAGGTCTACCAGCCCACCCGGGGCACCATCCTTCTGGATGGCCGGGATACCGCCGGCAAGACCACCATTCAGGTCAGCCACATGGGAGTGGCCCGTACGTTCCAGAATATCCGCCTGTTTAAGGAACTGACGGTGATGGACAACGTGCTCATCGGCCTGCACCACGAGATGGACTACCGCCTGCCGGGGGCCATTTTCCGCCTGCCCACCTACTGGAGGGGGGAGCGGATTGCCCGGGAGCGGGCGATGGAGTTGCTGGGCATCTTCGATATGCAGGACCTGGCGGACCACAAGGCCGGCTCCCTGCCCTACGGCGCCCAGCGCAGGCTGGAGATTGTCCGGGCCCTGGCCACCAATCCGGCCCTGCTGCTGCTGGATGAGCCGGCGGCGGGGATGAATCCGTCGGAGACGGCGGAACTGATGGACAATATTGTCAAAATCCGGGATACCTTCCAGATTGCCATTATGCTCATTGAGCACGATATGAACCTGGTGATGGGCATCTGCGAGGGCATCTGCGTGCTGAATTTCGGCAAGATCATCGCCAAGGGCACCCCGGAGGATATCCAGGCCAACCCCGCCGTGATTGAGGCGTATTTGGGCAAGAGGAAGGAGGCGTGATGGTATGGCACTGCTGAAAGTTGACGATATCCACGTGTACTACGGCAGTATTCACGCCGTCAAGGGGGTTTCCTTCCAGGTGAACGAGGGGGAGATTGTCACCCTCATCGGCGCCAACGGAGCGGGGAAGTCCACGGTGCTGAACACAGTCTCCGGACTGCTCCACCCCCGGGGCGGGTCTGTGTCCTTCATGGACCAGGATCTGAAGGGGGTGGCGCCCCACAAGGTGGTGGAGCGGGGTTTGGCCCAGGTCCCCGAGGGGCGGCGTATTTTCCTGCAGATGACGGTGGAGGAGAATCTGGAGATGGGCGCCTACACCCAGCCGAATTCCGCCGTGGAGCCGGGGATTGCCGATGTGTACCAGCGTTTCCCCCGGCTTCAGGAGCGGCGGCGGCAGGTTGCCGGCACCCTGTCCGGCGGTGAGCAGCAGATGCTGGCCATGGGCCGGGCCCTCATGTCGAAGCCCAGACTGCTGATGCTGGACGAGCCCTCCATGGGCCTGGCGCCGCTGCTGGTGGAGCAGATTTTTGATATCATCCGGGAACTCCACGCCGCCGGCACCACCATTCTTCTGGTGGAGCAGAACGCCCAGGCCGCCCTCTCTGTGGCGGACCGGGCCTACGTGCTGGAGACGGGCCGCATTTCCCTCAGCGGCACCGGCGCGGAACTGATGGCCAGCGACAAGGTGCGGGAGGCGTTGAAGCACGGCACGCTGTCGATAGGCTTCATCGGACTCGCGGAGGCGATGGTCGCGCTGTTCGACGAGCATCACGGCGAGAGCGACGAAGTGTGGGACAGAGCGTACGAGACGATCAAGCTGATGCGCGACTTCTGCGACGAGAAGACCGAGGAGGATCATCTGAATTTCAGTCTGCTGGCCACGCCGGCAGAGGGGCTTTCGGGGAAGTTCGTGCGCATCGACAAGGAGCGCTACGGAGAGATACCGGGGGTCACGGATAGGGAGTACTACACGAACTCGTTCCACATCCCCGTGTACTACAACATAGGCATCGCGGAGAAGATCGAGAAGGAGGGGCCGTTCCACGAGCTGTGCAACGCGGGGCACATCACGTACGTGGAGCTTGACGGCGACACCAGCCGCAACATCAAGGCCTTCGAGAGCGTCATCCGCTGTATGCACGACAACGGCATCGGGTACGGGTCGATCAACCACCCTGTGGATCGCTGCCCGATCTGCGGTTTCCAGGGAGTGATCTACGACGAGTGCCCGCAGTGCCACCGCAAGGAGTTCGAAGCCGTGCCTGAGGAATACAGGGACATGGTGGACGAGATACGTAAATCTGGAATGCGATAGGAAGGAACGAAATGGAATTCATCAACGGAACGCTCATGCTCACTGAAATGCACCATCACATCGAGCCTGACAAGAACGTCACGGAGTTGGAGGGTCAGCTGGAAGGCTACGCTGAGCCGCTGTTCGTGCGCGTCGAGATCAAGCGCATGGGTCAGAGCGAGGATATCTCCCCGGTGTTCGACATGAAGAAGGCCGAACCGCTCATGTTCGCGCTCCTTCCGCATTCAGCCACTTGCGACAGCGCCGAGCCGCAGCCAGAGGACGACTGCACGATCATGGAGCAGCCGCAGGACGACGCTGAGGAACTGAAGGAATATTAAGCCTTGACGTAGGCTGAAACGTCACGTACACTGATCTAACGAGGATGCAGAACGCAACAGTCCCGGGGATCGACCTGGGACACGAGGAGGTGATTCGATTGACGAATGAGCATGTCAAGAACGACAAGGAATACGGCGAGGGTGTCGGTTTCGAGCGCATCCGTCGCATTTGACCACCGGCTATTTGACCGGCTCGGCAGATC
>USMP01000044.1 GCA_900555795.1 uncultured Eubacteriales bacterium | reverse complement strand
CGCCTGCTTCACACGCAGGAGGTCACTGGTTCGAGTCCAGCAGTCTCCACCAGAAACACCCGATTTCCAAAGAAATCGGGTGTTTTTATTTTTTCTATTGGCTTTCCTGCCCAAAGCATCGATTACAAAGGCCCCTTAAACATGGTATACTGCCTATAGAATTGGGATTGTTGGCGGCATACCCCCCCAGCAGCCCGCATCGACCAGGATGCGGCGGCTCACTTCAGGCCCGACTTTCGGGCCATACGGACGCACACAGAAGAGGCTGACAAGCAGCCAGCCCTTTTCAAAGAGGAGCAGTATATGGAGATCTTGCGCAGTTCGGCTATGCGCATTGTCACAGCATTGCAGGCAGCCATTAACCACAACACCACTTTATATGACTTGCGGCAGTAATAAAGAGGGGCAAATTGTTGAATGGCTTATAGAAAATGGTTTGCCATATGAGGAAGTCCCAAGTCTATTTGAAAGTGAGGAAAATAAGCCGTTGGACAAACGAAACCGAGCTTTATCCTCTGATATTGAAACAGTATCCAGATGCTATTTATTAATATCGAACATCTTGGCTTGGTAAACAATCGCTTGCTATTTACATCCCATCCATACGAGTAGGGTTTGAATATCAAAGAATCCAGCATTTTGAGCCTGTTGATTTCTTCGGCGGAACTGATGGGCTTGAATCTACACAAAAACGAGATAAAATTAAGAAACAACAGTGTAAAGCAAACAAAGTTATTCTCATATATTGGAACTATACCACCACCTACACCAAGAACGAGACGGCCAACATTGTTATCCAGGCGGTCATCAACGCCCTCGCACCCATTATCATCATTGTTATTCAATATGTCGCCTTTACCAGCAGCGGCTTCCAGGTCCGGGGCACCGGCTATGAGGCCCGCATTCCCACCTGGCTGCACACCTCCGTGTTGATCCTGTTTATTACCCCCTTCATCGCCCGCAAGATTTATACGCACACCAGCAACCCCTACCTGGGTGGTATGATCAACGGTCTGCTGGTGACTCTGTGCATGTCTCTGAATTCTACGTTTCTTATGGGCCCCGGCGTCTGATCGGCGGAATGCCGTTTCACCGATATCTTTCCACCCGTTTTTTATCAGAACCTTTGGCTCAGGACGGGACCTAAGCATCCCGAAAGGGAGCAATACGGACAAGGGCACGCCCTTTGCGCTGCGCATCTTTTTCTTGACAAGCAGGTCTATCTTTGATAGACTTGTTTCAAAGCAGGTCTATTGATAATAGACTGGCAAGGAGGGCACCCATGGAGGATACAAAATTAGGCGTCATCGAAACACGGTTTGCGGACCTCATCTGGCAGCACCAGCCCCTGTCTTCCGGCGAGTTGGTGAAACTCTGCCAGCAGGAACTGTCCTGGAAGAAATCAACCACCTACACAGTCCTGAAAAAACTCTGTGAGCGCGGCCTATTTCAAAATCAAAACGGGACCGTGACCGCCGCCGTCTCCAGGCAGGAGTTTCACGCCCTGCAGAGTGAGCGCTTTGTGGAGGACACCTTCCAGGGCTCCCTTCCCGCGTTCCTGGCCGCGTTCACCGCTAGGAAGAAACTCACCGAGGAGGAAATCCAGGAACTTCAGGCACTGATCGACCAGAGCAGGAGGTGACAGCTTCATGGTGAATTTGATTTTGTACCAGCTGGTTCCCATGGTCTTTAATATGAGCGTGACCGCCAGCGCGGTGATCCTCGTCGTCCTGCTGGCCCGGGTCCTTTTGCGGAAAGCGCCGAAGGCCTTTTCCTACGTCCTGTGGGCGGTGGTGCTCTTCCGCCTGCTCTGCCCCGTCTCCCTGTCGGCGGACGCCTCGCTGCTGGGCCTGCTGAACGCCCCGGTAAAGGAGACGTCCCCCCAGGCAAGCGCCGTGCAGTATGTGGCGCCGAGCACCGCCCCCGGGAAAGCCCCGGGGGTCCAGCCGCCCGGCGTCAGTGAGGCGGTCAACCACGCCTTGCCCCAGGGGGAGGAACAACCGGCCGCCGGTCCGTTGAAGCTGCAGGCGGCCATTGCCGCCTGCGTTTATATGGAAGGCGTCCTGGCCATGGCGGGGTACAGCGTCGTATCCCTGGGGCGATTACGCCGCCGGCTGGCGGGTGCGGTGCCCCTGGGGGAAAACATCTACCTGGCCGACCACATTGGCTCCCCCTTTGTCATGGGGATTTTGCGGCCCAGGATCTATCTGCCCTCCTCGCTGACCGCCCGGGAACAGACATACATCCTTCTCCATGAGCGGCACCACATCCGCCGGCTGGACCATGTCGTCAAGGCTCTGGCCTTTATGGCCCTGTGCATCCACTGGTTCAATCCGCTGGTATGGCTGGCGTTTGCCCTTTCCTCCAAGGACATGGAGATGAGTTGTGACGAGGCAGTGGTGAAACAGCTGGGGGCGGGCATCCGGGCGGACTACTCCGCATCCCTCCTGAGCCTGGCCACCGGCCGGCGTATCATTGCCGGGACTCCCCTGGCCTTTGGGGAGGGGAACACCAAGGCCCGCATCCGGAATCTGCTGCGTTGGAAACGGCCGGGGGTCTGGACCGTTCTGGCCGCGGCGGCGGCGTGTGCCGCGATTATCGCCGCCTGCGCTTTTAACCCCAAGGCCGGAGAGGATCCGGTCCCGGAGCCGGCCGGCCAGTACGCCAGCATGGAGGAATACGCCCTGGAGCGGATCACCGCCATTTTGGAAGGCAACAGCATCACGTATTACGTTACCGATGATAACGGCAGCTTCAGCGACGAGGCGGTCACAGATACCGTGGACGACGCACGGGTGAAGGCTCTGGACTGCTGGGGCACGTTGGAGGGCCTTGCGCCTGATGGAACCCTGGAGGTCTGGGAGTTTTCCTGCGAAGTGAAGCCCACCAACGCGCCGGGCCGTGAAATCCTGACTGCCGGCGGCGGATATGTCACCGAGGACGGTTATTGGTGCGAAGGGCTGACAGATCTGCTGGTTGTGCTGCGCCGCAGCGACAATGGCCAATATGAAATCTTACAGAAGGAAACCTCTCCGGAACACACGGATTTCTTCGGATACCACAACACCATAGAGGAGGCCATCTACGACTGGTATGTGACGGAAAACAGCCTGGACCTGCCGCTGTATGTGGAGGACTGGATCGACCGGATTATCGTGCCCGAGGGCGGGAGCCTTGGCAACTTTCCCGTCCACCGCTATGATGGAGATGGATGGTATCTCTATATTCCCATTTCTCCATGGGAGCAGGTGGCGCCTTCTGCGGACACCTACCGCTACCACTGGGAGTGGACCTCCGGCTATGGAACCGGCTCCACACTGGTCGTGAACTGGTTCACTCAGTCAGTGGAAGATGAATATACGGTAGCCCGGAAGCAGGGCTTTACTCCCGCCGACAGTACGAACCAGGTCTGGGTGCGGGATCAAAATGGGGTTCATGAAGCCTACTATATCTACCCCGGCACCGATGGCGGCAGTCTGCGTGTGTGGACGTCCTGGACGGACGCCAACATCACCGACTACCCCTATATCGCCATGGAACCGGAGGTGCTGCGCCTTATGGCGGAGAGTTTTGTGGTGAGCGCCGGGAACTGAGGGGCGGTTAGCGCCCCCTCCGGGCAAGCTACGCCAAAGGCCCCGGGAGACGGCACTTTTGAGCCGTTTCCCAGGGCCTTTGGCGTAAAGGTTTTTGCCGCAGCCACAAAATTCATTTTTGCGCGGGTGGAGCCCTGTGGGCAAGCCGCAGACCTGCTGGAACTCCTTATTTATCCTCGGCAGGTGCCCACGATCCTTGAAATGATCCTGTCATGAATAGCTGCACGCTCATTGGGACTTCTCATTCCCGCGCCCCTTCTGCAGGCGGGCAAGGAAGTCCATCCACTCCTGAAGCAGCTGCAAAAACCTCTCCTGCTCCTCCGCCTCCAGGCCGGCAAACCACTCCGAACGGCATACCAGTTCCCACGCCTTCCGATTGACGCTGCTGTCCGTCTCACCAGTCAGCAGCGTCACCACAGGCACGTCCAGTTTTTCCGCGATACAACAGATTGTGTCCAGAGACGGCAGTTTTCCCCGTTCAATGCTCTGCACAGTGGATCTGGCCACACAGATTTCTTTCGCAAACTCCGACTGGGACTGTCGCCGCAGCAGGCGGATATTTCGTAATACATTTCCCAAATTAATTTTATCTTTCACACAGAATCCTCCTTAACAACAGCATACAGGAACTTACTCCCTTTGTGTTGCCTAATTTTCTGTGCTATATGCTCAAGTAATTGGCCATCTTTATTGGGTGGCCAAATTGTGTATGTTTGTTCTTTATATATGCACACTTTGCTTTTTGTGCCGCAAAAACGCCAGCCACCCCGCCGGGGTGGCTGGCGCCTCTTTTCCCTTACCGCAAAAACGCGGCAGCTCGCTGAAGCATCCCTCTCATTCCCTCAGCCCAGCTTTCTCCGCTCCGCCGCGCACCGGATGCCGCATTCGCCCCGGTACTTGGCCACCGTGCGCCGGGAGATGTCCAGCCCGCCCTGCCGCAGCAGCGCGGCCAGCTTGTCGTCGCTGTAGGGCCGGCCCCAGTCCTCCTGGCCGATCAGCCTCTGCAGTTCCCGCTTCACGCTCTCCCGGCTGATCTCGCCTCCCTGCTCCCCCCCCTCCAGGGCGGACACCCCGGCGGTAAAAAACAGCTTCAGCGGAAAGGTCCCCCGACGGCAGGTCAGGTATTTCCCCGCAATGGCCCGGCTCACTGTGGACTTATGGATACCCAGGGCATCCGCGACGGCGGCCTGGGGAACCGCCCGCAGCATTCCGCCCTGAAAAAACGCCTGCTGCCGCGCGGCAATCTCCTCCCCGATCCGCAGTACCGTCCGCCTGCGCTGCTCCACCGCCGAAACCAGCCAGCGCACCCGCTGGGCGTTTTCCCGAATATACGCCCGCTCCTCCTCGGAGGCGGCTCCCTGGAGGTAATCGGCGCAGTAGGGGCTGACCACCGGGGCCCAGGCCCCCTCCTCCTGCCAGCGCACCACGCAGCGCCCCTCCACCTGCTCCACCAGAAGTTCCGGCAGGATATAGCCGCCCTGCTCCCCGCTCTCCTCCACAGGGTGGGGCCGCAGGTCCGCCAGCGCCATCCGCCAGCGCCGCACCTGTGCCGCTTCCACCCCCATCCGCCGGGCAATCTCCCCCAGAGACAGCTGGTCCAGCCGGGGCACGTAGACCGACAGGAAGGTCCGCATCTGCGGTGACAAGTCGTCGCCCCGGCTCTCCAGCTGAAACAGGAGATAGTCCGGCAGATCCAGACTGCCCACACCTGCCGGGTCCAGCTGCCGCAGCCGCTCTCTGTCCCGTCTGCAGCGCTGGGGGGAGCCCCCCAGCAGCCGTGCCAGTTCCTCGTCAGTATAGGGGAGAAAGCCATGTCCGTCCAGCAGTTCCACCATACACTCCAACCGCTCCACATCCCGGCACCGCCCGTCGTAAAGCTGCTCCTTCAGCGCTAGACGCCAGGAGTTCTCAAAGGAGGGCACCGAAGGCTCCGGCCGGGATGACCCGCCGCTGTCCGCTGCCTCCCGGCCAGGCCCGGCGGACGGCAGCGGGCGCTCCCGTTGCCGCAGTTCGCACAGGGGGTTGGACAGGTACTCCTGGTACACATACGCGTCCAGTTCCCGTGCGCTGCACTGCAGAAGCCGCAGAGATTGCTGCTGCTGCTGGCTCAGCGTGGAAAGCTGCATCTGATAAATTTTGTTTCCGTACACCCCGTTTTCCCCCCTTACAGCGTGTAAGCCCGTATCGCTGAACGGCCTCTGTACCAGCACCATACCATGGATCACGATTGTTGTAAAGTCCGGGGCAACTTAACAGTTTTCTGCATTTTTCAGCAAATACACCTCCGGTTTTCCCAAATATTTTTAAGCTTCTTCAATATTGGCACGAAAATTGCTTGACTATCTGGGTAAAGCCTGTGCGGTTTTTTGTACAACTTGTGAAGGAGGAATTCATAGGGCACAGTCTATGGCTGGCAAGAAAATGCTGGTGGTCTCCGCCCACCCAGGTGATGTTCTGTGGCGGTGCTCCGGCGCTATTGGGAAGCACACCCAGCTGGGCGGCACTGTTATCGACGGTGTGTGCCGGGACGTGCCTGTCATCCGTCAGCTAAACTACCCTATCTTTACCAAGGGCCGCTACGTGGTCACAGGTAAGGACCGGGTCTACGCTGACCGCGTCAACGAACCCGTATTATCCATCAGCGGCATACAGGTACGCCGTGGAGATCTGGTTGTAGCCGATGACTCCGGCGTCCAGGTGCGTACCGGCAGAGGCTGTGGAGCAGGTGTTGCAAATTGTCCGGGAGGTAGACCGGGCGGAACAGGCTATTGTCCAGCGCATCCAAAATGGCATGAGCCTTCGGGACGCCCGCCGGGAGATGGGTTATCACAGCCTGCAGGCCAGGGTCAAGCCCTGAGGCGGGACAATTCTATGGCAGAAACCATGCTGGTCATCGCCGCCCATATCGGTGATTTTGTCTGGCGCTGCGGCGGCGCCATTGCCAAGTATGCTGCCCAGGGGCACGCTGTCCATCTGCTGGTACTGTCTGACGGTATCCGCGGGGAGGCCAACGACTACTGGCGCCGCCCGGATGCCAGCCTCCCCGCAGGAAAACAGCAGCGACTGGAAAAAGGTATGGCCGCAGCAGAAATTTTGGGGTGGGGCATGTAGACTTCTGGGATCTGGAGGCCCAGGGCGTGGTGTTCCAGAAGAAACATTCCCTCATTCAGGACACCGGCCGCACCGTCAGCGGCGTGCGGGATTACAGCGGTCAGAATTGGCAGCTGACCGACTAATCGGGCTAAAGGCAGAAGGAAAGGAGCGTCCATATGAATCGAAGCGTTGGCAGCAGAATCTTTTTATCAAAGTATAGGGAAGGCGTGGCTCTGAAGGAGGAATATCTGCCCCGCTGTCACACCATTGACGGAAAAATCGTGGGCGTCATCGGCAGTGGCAACATCGGCGGGCAGGTTGCTCACCTGATGCAGGCATTTGGCGCCACGGTGCAGTACTATGACGCTTTTCGCTTGTCCAGCCAGGCTGAGGAGGCTGAGGGACTGACTTACAAGGATCTGCCGGAATTGTACTGCACCTCCGATATTATTATCCTTCACGTCCCCCTCCTGCCAGAGACAGAGCATATGATCAACCGGGAAGCACTGGCTTTGATGGAGCCCTCCGCCATCATTGTCAACGCCGCCAGAGGCGGCGTAATCTGTGAGGCAGATCTGTACGACGCTCTGGTCAGCGGCAGTCTATCTGATCCACAGGCCTATTTAAATGGAAAATATTTTAAAAATGTATAATTTCTTGCTTTTCATTTCTGCGATTTGATGACGGCAGATTTTGCTACTCCTTTGTCCCGCGGCCAGTTTGGCCGCGGGATTTTTTATTTCCAAACAGCGCTGGAAAATAAAAATTGCCATAGCGGCGGATACCGGGAATATTTCTACAGTCCTGGTATGTTCCGCCGGCTTTTTGACTACAATGATAGCGGAACCGGCCCGCCGGGCAACTACAGTCCGGATTAGCGGACTGTCCATTTGCTATACTGTCCCCATACAGAAGGTACAAAGGAGGAATCACCACATGGTTCAGCCCAGCAATGTGATCGACCTGACCCCTTATCTGCAGCAGCGAAAACGAAGCCGCCGGCGGCAGCGTCTGTACACACCCCTGGCCCTGTGGACTCAGTACGCCTCCCTGGGGGCCCTGGCGTTGTATGCTCTGCTGCGCCTGGCTCTCTGTCCCCAGGTACCCCTGGGGCAGTACAGCGGCCCGCTGGCGGCGCTGTGGCCGACATCCTTCCTGCTGCTGCTGACCAGCTATCTGGCGGACCGGCTTCTGTGGGAGCCCTGAGGCTTTACAGCCCTGCCGCCCCTGTGGTATAATATCCGCAGAGCGGATATTGTACGCGCATGTCCGCTCTCCGAGCGGACGCGCTGAGATTTGAGGCCGTGCCGTCGGAGACGGCACAGGGCCATATTATACCATGATTTTATCATGGTATAATAGCCCTGCTGATCTTAGGAAAGCGGGGAAAACTGTGCTATGGCGGGACTGGCGGACAAGCGGCTCTTCTTACTGGATATGGACGGCACGCTCTACGTGGACGACGCCCTGTTCCCCGGCACGCTCCCCTTTTTGCACCATGTCCGCGCCGCCGGTGGCCGGTACCTGTTCCTCACCAACAATTCC
>USMP01000043.1 GCA_900555795.1 uncultured Eubacteriales bacterium | reverse complement strand
GCAGAGATCACCTTGGCCGTGCGGATCATCCGCTCCAGATAGCGAATACGGCTCTCGTTGCGATTCTTCTCCTGTTTGGCACACTTATATTCAAAATTCTCGCTGAGATCCCCAAATCCCCGGGCGGTCTGTACGTCTTCGATCAGCTTCGGCCGCAGAACCCGGACACGGTAATCAATCTCCTCCCGCATCTTTTGAATATCCACCTCTGTCAGTTCATCATACATAGCCAGTCCTCACCTCGCCTGATTAGTGTACCACAAAATTCCCCGGTGGGGCAAGGGGCTGGGGGAAATTTTGGAGCACCGACACTCTGACGGCAGGTGCAGCTTCAAATAAAATCCCGCCTTTCCCATGGGAAAGGCGGGATCGCCTGGGGGAGAGCTCTGACAGCTTTTCTCTCCCCCAGGCACAAAACGGACTTCACCGGAAGCGGCAATCCGCTTTTGTCAAGCGCAGCTTACGGCCGCAGGCCGCTGCCACCCTGGAGGGTAATCGTCTCGCCAGTGACATAGGCGGCGTCATCCGAAGCCAGGAACACGCATACAGGCCCCAGATCCATCTCCGGGTCCGCAAAGCGGCCCAGGGGGATACCGCCAATAGTCTTGGCATAGACGTCGGGATAGGCTGCCTTCCACTGCTCCAGACTCTCCGTCATGGCCAGAGGGCAGATCACATTGACGTTGATGCCGTCCGGGCCCCACTCCGTGGCGGCCACCCGCGACATGCCCCGGATTCCCTCCTTAGCGGCGGCGTAGGAGGCCTGGCCGGGCTTTCCAAACAGGCCGGCGCCAGAGGCAAAATTGATCACCGAGCCGCGGGTAGCCTTTAGATAGGGGTAGCACGCCCGCATATAAAAGAAGGTTGCGTACAGCCCGGAGTAGATGGCCAGATCAAAGTCCTCCTTGCTGTGATCCGCCAGCATAACGCCGGATTTGGATACCTGCGCGTTGTTAACCAGGGTGGTAATGCTTCCGAAGGTCTCCACAGCGGCCTCCACCACGCCCTTGATCGCTGCCTCGTCGGCCCCATCGGCAACCATGGGCAGCACCCGCACCCCATAGTCCGCCTCCAGCCGCTCCTTGGCGCTGACCAGCCGGGACTCCGTGCGCCCTGTCAAAACCAGGTTCGCCCCTTCCTTCGCAAAGGCCTTGGCCACGCCAAAGCCAATTCCCTTGCCGCCACCGGTGATGATGGCAACCTTTCCATTCAGTTTCCCCATTGCTTCTATCCACTCCTTATCAAACGTAATTTGCCGGACAATTGGCCTCTATCCTATTATGCGCAGGAGCATACAAAACAAAAAAGCCCACAGTCCGGACTGTACAGCCCAGACGGTCGGCTTTTCTGGAGAGATACTCCACGTGGTTCCCCCACTTCCGTCAGTCGTATCTCTATTCCTATTGTACGGGCCATTGGCTCTTCTGTCAAGAACTTAATTAAAATTTTCTCAAAATTTTTTGCCACCGGAAAGCGCCCCAGGTCCCGGCGTTTCCCTCAAAGGAGAGTATCCCCCGTAAAAATTCCCCCGGAGAGGCCTGGCGGCCCTTCCGGGGGAGTTCGATGCGCAGGGTTTTACACCCCGTAGATGAGGTCCTGCACCTGGCTGTCTCGACCCAGGACCTGGGCCACAACCCGCTCCCGCTTGGGGACAAAGGGGGCGGCGGGGCCGTTCAGCGTCTGGGCAAGCTTCCGCAACTCATGGATATCCGCCACCGGCAGGTGGGCACGCTCCAGAGCCTCCCGCAGTTCGGGACGGCGGGGATTCACGGCAATGCCGTACTGGGTCACAAGAAAATCCACGCTCTCTCCCGGTGTGGAGACTGTCAGCACCTTGTCCACCACAATGGACATCCGCGCCCGGCTCAGGGGCGCCACAATAACGGTCAGCTTGGCCTCCGCCGCTACATCGGTGTGGCCGCCGGAGCCGCCGATGATGTAGCCATTGGAGTCCGTATGGACATTGACGTTAAAATCCGTGTCGATCTGGGTGGCACCCAGCACCACCACATCCAGGTTGGAGGCGGCAGTGCTCTTGGCGGTGGGGCTGGCGTACTGGGCGGCGGTGATCTCCTGATGCTTCGGGTTCTCCCGGATGGACTCCACCGCGCGCAGGTCAAAGCACTGCACATCCTGGATTGCCTGGAAGAGGCCCGCCTGGAGCATATCCACCATGTAGCCGGTAATGCCCCCCAAGGCAAAGCTGCCCTTCACATTTTTTTGCTCCATAATCCGTTTGACATAGTCCGCCACTGCCAGGGAGGCGCCGCCGGCGCCGGTCTGGAAGGAGAAGCCCTCCCGCAGAAGCCCCGAGGCGTCGATGGCCTGGGCGGCATAATCAGCAATCTTCAGGGCGATGGGGTCCTTCGGCATACGGGTAGTGCCGGAGACAATACCGGCAGGATTGCCGATGGCATCTACCCGCACCACGAAGTCCACATAGTCCTCGGTAATGGAGGCCCCTGCCAGGGGATAATCCACCAGATTGTCGGTGATCACCACCACCCGGTCCGCCTTCATCGCGTCGGCAAAGGCATAGCCCAGGGAGCCGCAGGCGGAGGGGCCGTACTTGCCGGAGCAGTTGCCCATGGGGTCGGAGGTGGGGGCCGCCACAAAGGCTACGTCAATATGGCTGCGGCCGGAGAGGATATCGCTGGGCCGGGTACCGTGGGAACGGAACACCACAGGCTTTGCCAGCACGCCTTCGCTGATGGCGCGGCCCACGGCGGCGGAGATATAGTTGGCCTCCAGGCCAGTGACAACCCCCCTCTGGATATGGCCGATGAGCGGCTCATGGCAGTCAAAGACCGAACTGGCGTTCACCGTCAGATCCCGGATGCCCAGTTCAGCGGCGGCGGCCAGCACCATGTTCAGCACATAGTCGCCGTTGCGCAGGTGGTGGTGGAAGGAGACGGTCATACCGTCACGAAGGCCGGCGCTGCGGATGGCCTCCTTCAAATCGCTGCACAGTTTACGCAAGATAATCTACCCCCTCGATCTCAGATGCGGCCTCCAGCACCAGCCTGGCCCGGAGGACGATGGGCGCGTCGATCATTTTGCCCCGCAGGGAGATGGCGCCCTTCCCCAGACGCTTTGCCTCCGCGATGGCGGCAAACACATCCTTCGCGTAGGCAATCTCCGCCTGGGTGGGAGAAAACACCCGGTTGACGGTGGAGACGTGGGCGGGGCTGATGCAGGCCTTGCCGGTAAAGCCCAGGCCCTTGGCGAAGAGGGCATCCTGCTCCAGGCCCTCCAGATCCCGGGTGTCCGTAAAGGGCGTGTCGTAGGCCTCGATGCCGGCGGCCCGGGCCGCACAGACCAGCCGGCCCCGTGCGTAGGCGATCTCGTTTCCTTCCTTGGTGCGGCGGCAGCGCAGGTCCGCCGTCAGATCCTCCGCCCCCAGGAAGAGGGCCTCCATCCGGGGGGAGGCGGCGGCAATGGCGTAGGCGTTCTCCACGCCTACAGCGGTCTCCAGCAGGGCGATGATCTTGGTGCTGCCCTGCTCCATGCCGTGCAGCGCCTCCAACTCTGTCAGCTTCTCGTCCAGCCGGCGGATATAATCTCCGTCGCTGACCTTGGGGGGCATGATCATGTCCGGCCCAAGAGGCAGAATCGTCTCCAGATCCTCCTCCCAATAGGGGGTATCCAGGCCGTTGATGCGGACAATGATCTCGCACTTGCCAAAATCCAAGGTGGTAAGGGCATTTTTCAGCAGTTCCCGGGCCGCGTCCTTCTCATCAGGGGACACCGCGTCCTCCAGGTCAAAAATCAGGCTGTCCGCCCCCAGCAGGCCGCCGTTGACGATCATGTTGGGGTTATTGGCGGGCAGAAACAGCATGGTCCGTCTCATTTGCTCTCCACCTCCCTGCCGGCCCGGCGGACAGCGGTGGTCAGCCGGGCGCGAATGGTGCAGTCCAGCGCGCCGTGGTCCACGGCCTCCACCGTGGCCCGCTCCACACCCAGTTCCTCCAGAACCTGGCGCATGGTAGCCTGAATGGACGCACCGTAGTACTTGTCCACTGAGGACTCCAAATGAATTTGGATCCCGTCGCCGCCCGGCATCACTGTCACCAGGATGTCGCTGGACTCCAGAGAGCCGGCGGCAGCTTCGCGTTTGATTTCCATAAATGCCTCTCCTCCTTCAAAAATATGTGTGTAGCTATGAAAATCGCCAGCAATTACCAGCTGTCCGCCCTGTCTGCCCCGACATCAGAGCATACCCAGGGTTTGAAACAGGAAGGTAAAGCCGAAGATGGTGAAAATGGATGTCACCGTGGTACAGCAGACCAACTGGCCGGCCAGCTGTCCATCGGCCCCCATAGCCACAGCCATGGGGTAGGACGCGATAGCGGCGGGGGCGGCGAAGAGCACCATCAGGGCGCACAGGATCGTCCCCCGGAAGCCCAGCGCCACGGCAATTGGCAGGAAAATCAGAGGAACCAGCACCATCCGCAGCACCGTGCCAATGACTAGGGGGCGGCGGTTGGACCGCACCTCTCCTAGATTCAGACTCACGCCCAGAGAGATAAAACTGATGGTGGTGGTGACGCCGGCAATATCCCGCACCACGGTGTAGAGCATGTCCGGGATCGCCAGCTGCACACCCTTGCAGGCCAGGGCCAGCATGGTGGCAATCACCATGGGATTTTTCAGGATAGACAGCAGGATCTGGCCGGGATTTGCCCGGCCGGACCGGTTCATCTCCAGTATGACTACTGACAGGGCGTTGGTGGCAGGCACCACGATGGCCCCCAGCAGCGCCACCGGCCCGGCGTTTCCCGCGCCGTAGATGGATTCCGCCACCGCCACGCCGAACAGGATGTAATTGGAGCGGATAATGGCCTGGCCCACGGAGGCGGCCTGATTGTGATCCTTGATCAGCCGGGGCGGCAGCAGCAGTGCCAGCAGAAACACCAGCACCAGTCCCACCACGGAAAAGAGCAGTTCCCCGCCGTCCATATTGCTGAAGCTGGTTTCGTATATATTTTTAAACAGCAGCGTGGGCATAAATACCCGAAAGGTCATCTTATCCACGCTACGCATGGTCGTCCGGTCAATAATCCCAGCCATGCGAATCCCCGCCCCCACACCCATCAGAAGGGCCATGGGAATCACTACCCGCAGCGCCACCAAAAAGCTTTCAAACATGCACTTATCTCTCCTTCTATTTCATTCGGTACAGGACCCTGGGCCGGCCACCCGTCTCATAGTCAATGGAACTGAGGGCCTGGCCTGTTTCGATCAGATAGTTTAAATAGCGGCGCACCGTCACCTTGGACAGCCCCGACGCCGCCGAGAGGCTCTCACAGGTGTGTTTCTCCCCCGGGTGCTGGCGCAGGTACTCATACAGATGGGACAGGGTTTTGGGGTTCAACCCCTTGCGCAGGTCGCTGTGCTCCGTCTCCGGGGCCCCCTCGCCGCCCAACAGACGGTCCACCACCGCCTGGTCCACCGTTATGCCGCTTTTGAGCAGATCCGCCTTGGTCAGATATTTCTGTACCGCCTCCTGAAAGCGCAGAAAGGAGTACGGCTTAATGAGATAGTCGACGATGCCCAGACGCAGCGCCTCGCCTACCACCCGCATATCCGCCGCCGCCGTGACCATAATGACGGCGCTGAGAATATTCTCTGAGCGCATGCGCCGCAGCAACTCCGTGCCTCCCAAAATGGGCATGTATACGTCCAAAATGACCAGATCCGTCCGATTCGCCCGCAGATGGTCCAGGGCGTCCCGCCCGTTGGCAAACACGGCGTCCACCTGGAAGTCCCCCAGCTGCAGCAGGTACTGCCGATTGATCTGGGCCACCATGGGGTCATCCTCCACGATAATGGTATGGATCATTTCCCGGGCCCCCTCTCACGCTTGGTATCAAAAATCAGAGTGAAGGTGGTGCCGGCTCCCGGCTCCGAATCCACCTCAATGCTGCCGCCCCTGCGCAGCACCACGTCCCGCACCAGGCCCATGCCGACGCCCCGGCCCTCCGTTGCCTTGGTACTGAAGCCAGTGTCGTAGATGTTGTCCAGATCCTCCGGAGCAATACCGGTGCCGGTATCCGTCACCATGAGCAGGAGGCCGCTCTCGTCCTCTGTAATCTGCAGGGCAATGCTGCGGGCTTCGTCCCCGCAGCAGGCGTTAATGGCCTCAATGGCGTTCTCCGTCAGGTTCCCCACCACTGTCACCAGATCCGCCGTGGAAAGATAATCGCTGTGCTCCGGCAGATTGCTGTTGGCCATCAGGGTGAGGGTAATGTCCAGTTCCCGCATATTATTCAGCTTCCCCAGCAGCAGCGCCGCCACATTGGGGTTGTGGATATGCTGCAGCACCGGGCCCACCGATTTGGCCTGGATAGCGGAGATCGTACCGATATAAGTTCTGGCTTCCTCCAGTCTGCCCATCTGCAGCAGCCCGGAGATTACCTGAAGCTTATTCATAAACTCATGGGAGTTGGCCCGCAGGGCGGTGACAATATGGCGGGTGCCGTTGGGCTGCTCCGCCTGCCGCATGGCATCGCTCTTGTCCTTTAATATCAGCGTGGCACTGCTGGCCCTGCCATCCTTCTCCTGCGTGACACAGCTGGAGAGAATATTGGGACGGGAGGTGGGTACGTTCTCCCGGTTCCGGCCCAGCAGACTCTCACCTCCCGCCGACCGGATCAACTCGTCCAGATTCTGGCCCACCAGCAGTTCCGAGCACTGTCCCAGCATCTCCTCCGCAGCCCGGTTCACCAGCTGAACCTTCCCCTGCCCATCCACAGCAATCAAGCCCTCATCCAGGTTTCCCAGCACCTCGTTCTGGGTCAGATAGGAGTGGACCAGCCCCTCCGGGCTAAACCCGTGGAGCAGGCGGCGGACCAGCAGGGTCAGGGCCCCGGCGGCCACCAGCGTCATCAGGGTGAGTATTCCCGCCAGGCGCACATAGGAGCCGGTAATGTCCCCCCGCAGGTCATGGATGCGGTCCATGGTGGCGCTGGCCATCACAAAGCCGCAGATCTGGCCATCCTCGTCCCACACCGGGCAGAAGGCCCGGCGCTGAAGGCCCATGGTGCCCACCGCCTCACTGATATAGGACTCCCCCGTCAAAGCACGCCCCTGGTCATCCCCCACAAATGTCTGCCCGATTCGCTCATGGACCACATGGTACAGACGCACGGACTGCGTATCCGCAATGGTAATCACGTCCAGATCGTCTGTCCGCTGGACCAATACATCCAAGTACCCGACCAGTTCCTGGGAGCATGCCCCGTCGGCAAAGGCCTGGCGCACCATGCCGCTCCCAGCCAGGGCGGAGGCGGTAGCCTGCAGGTCGCTTTCAATCTTCTCCTGCAGATTGGAGAGCGCCTGTGTCAGCGTCAGCGACAGGGTGATGCTCAGCAGCAGCATCCACATCAGCGCCGACCAGGTGAGCACCTGGAAAAAAATTGACGCCAGGCCACCCATCTGCTTTCGGAATTGATTCCGCCGCTTCATCCCGCACCTCCTGACTCCCGCCCTCTTTCTCAGCTATTCTACCATTCCTGTCCTCCGGTTGCAACCATTCCCGCCCACTGTTTGCTATTTTATTCCCCTCTTTTGTCACCTCGGCAGGTTTTTTTACTTTCAAAACAGTTTGAATAGTTTCTAAAGAATGTCCCCAACTGTAAAAATCCTGTATAGTAAATTTACCAATTCATATGCGCAGTGTGCTTTTTCAATTGTGCAAAAATAGCTGTATTGACTAAATTTATAGCAGAAGTTTGTAGCAGATAGGCGAGTAAGGAGGAAACACGAATATGGATTACGCGAAAGAATCCCTGCGGCTGCACGGGGAGTGGAAGGGCAAGATTGAGGTGATCGCCACGGTGCCTGTGGAGACCAAGGACGACCTGAGCCTGGCCTACACCCCGGGTGTTGCCCAGCCCTGCCTGGAAATCCAGAAGGACATCGACAAGAGCTATGAGCTGACCCGCCGCCACAACCTCTGCGCCGTCATCACCGACGGCAGCGCGGTGCTGGGGCTGGGGGACATCGGCCCCGAGGCCGGCATGCCCGTCATGGAGGGCAAGTGCGTGCTCTTCAAGGCCTTCGGCGGTGTGGACGCCTTCCCTCTGTGCGTAAAGACCCAGGACGTGGATGAGTTCGTCCAGACCGTCTACAACATCTCCGGCTCCTTCGGCGGCATCAACCTGGAGGACATCGCCGCCCCCCGGTGCTTTGAGATCGAGCGGAAGCTGAAGGAGAAGTGCGACATCCCCATCTTCC
>USMP01000042.1 GCA_900555795.1 uncultured Eubacteriales bacterium | reverse complement strand
CAAAAATTCAATCCTTGTGCTGGTATCAGGACATTTCCAGCAGCAATGTACTGGCTTTGCAAAAAGCCTTGAATCAGATCCCCGGATCTGATACCCTGACGGAGGACGGCGTGTATGGAGAAAAAACCAGCAATGCATGGAAAAGCTTCATGGATAGGCTTGCTCATGGCTCATTTCCATCTCTTACCATCATTAATCCGCTCCAAACAGATTTGACTGGCATCAAAATTGGCAGTATTCTTAAAAGCAAGAAGAAAACACCTGGACTGCCTCAGAATCTTCCTGGCAGTAAGTTGCCAGACAAATACTGGCAGACCTTTCTTTTTGATACGAATAGGGCAGGAGATCAAGCCCTATTTTATTTTGATGCGCCACATAATCATCAAAACTACTATCATAGAAATTATCATCCAAACGGTTCAACACGAATTCCTCTGGATGATCATGTGGTCATTACTGAAGATGCATTCCTAAAACTTGCGCACTTTGAACGAGGTGCAAAGGTTGTTAAAATTGCCGGACGGATATTACTTGTAACAGGTGCTGCTTTGGATGCAGTGGAAATTGGGACTACAATGTATGCTGACCTTAATGACGCAGATGGTAAATTAGGCCGATCTACAATTACTACTGCAGCAAGTATCGCTGGCGAATGGGGTGGGAGTATAGCAGGCGCTAAGCTTGGGGCCATGGCGGGAGCAGCATTAGGGTCGGCTGTTCTTCCTGGCCCCGGGACCTTGATCGGTGGATTTGTGGTTGGGCTGGTTGGTGGAGTTGCGGGAGCCGTAGCGGGGGATACCTTTGGAAACTGGCTGGCAGAGTGCGTTTTGGATATTACCGGAGTAGGTGAATAGCATTTATGAGAAAATTCGGAGATTGGAAAGGCGCGGCTGCGGCTGTTGTTGGAGGTATTTCTGCCATGGTTAACCCCCCAAAACGCGTAAATCCAAACCCGGCAAAGAATCAAACACTGGAACTGTACTCTGTAGCAAATAGTGGCACTGTGGAAATCTTTGCGCTGTACCCATCCCGCAACGAGTATTGGGAACGGTTTCCGGATGTTGCAATCGCTGTCGCAAGAGAACTTTTGGCAGATGTGTGTGTTCTAACCGAAATACAGGCTTTCCGGGCGGAGTCTGACGCCAAGCAGCTGTTCAGCAGATATAGCAGCAGTGAGACGCTTTTGAGAGTTTACTTTGAGACTCTTCGCTTTCACGGCTTGGCGGATGGGCTGCAATACCAGGAATCGGGAGAACTGATCACGCAAACCAAGGGAATCAATATTCCGATTTCAACCCTATTGTTTTCGGGTGAGTTTGGACTGTTCTCCTATAATGCCTATGGGTATTCCTCACTTCCTGCTATCGAGACGTTTTTGCAAATGAAGGAGCAGATTGAGAACGCGCCTCATATTCTGCATCTGGAGTATGGGCGTCTGCCGGACGAACTGTGTATTACCATGGACACGAGGTACTTTTCTCCAAAGCAGTGTATATCCTATGTGCAGGAACTATGTCAAACATTCGGTATTCCGCTGAAAATTGATTCAAAACTTGCGCGTTATATCCAATGATTTTGAAGGCCTGCGGATCATACCACAGTGAAAAAGGGGGGCGCATCGGAAAGGTGAACACCCACAAGGATGTCATTTCATTTCGTTACAGGGCGGCATAGCTTGGGCTCTGCCGCCTTGCCTTTCCTCTGCCGTATCAAGACTTCCGATGAAGTTCCGGAATGTCATTTCACTTGGGAGGAAGTAACCGGCTTGGCGTGCCTGAAGGGATATAAGCTTTTTCTCAGGCTTTAGTATGAAAAGATCAGAAGCAGCATTGTTTTTTGCACCAGCTTGTAGGAAAACTGAAGGAAGACACAAAAAAACAGCGCACGAACTCTGAGGTGCATGGTTTGTCCCTCAAAAGGGTGCGCTGTTTTTTATATGCGCTGAAATACGTGAATGCGAAACGCCGCCTGGCAGTCCAGCTTTGTCAGCCCGGCCAGGCGTTCCCGGCCAGTCCGGGGCGTTTTCCAGGCGTAGGGCGTCATGCCGAAGAGGGCCTGCATGTCCGCCTGGCTGGTCAGATGGAGGGAAAAATCCACCGGTATGATCTGCTTATAGGCAAAGCCCTCGTAGGGGGTCGCCCGCTCCTCGTTGGGATAAGGGACGTCGTAGAGCACCTGCTTCATTTCCCACAGGTGGCCGGCGGCGGGCACCACATAGAGGAAATAGCCCCCTGGCCGCAATACCCGGCGGAACTCATCAATGGCCAGGGGGGAGAACACGTCCAGCACCAGATCCACCGCCCTGTCTGCCACCGGAAGGCGGTAGGCGGAGGCCACAGCGAAGGAAATGTCCCGGCTCCTTCGGGCCGCCTTCTGCAGGGAAAATTTGGAGATATCAATCCCCGCCATGCGGGGGGATTTTCCCGCCCGGGCGAGAGCCTCATACACCCCCTGGGTATAGTACCCCTCGCCGCAGCCCGCGTCCAGCACCGCCGCCGGCTGGGGCGCCAGCTGAACCGCCAGGGCGCACAGAGCCTCCCGCAGGGGGGCGTACCACCCGCCCTCCAGGAAAGCCCGGCGGGCGGCCACCATGGCCTTGTCGTCCCCGGGGGCCCTGGAGTGCTTAAAACTGACCGGCAGCAGGTTCACATAGCCCTCCCTGGCCCGGTCAAAGCAGTGGCCGCTCCCGCAGCGCAGGCTTCCTCCGCCGTCGGTGAGAGCCCCGCCGCAGAGGGGACAGTGAAACAGTTCCATGGCGCCCCTCCCCTACCCGTTGGAGCGGGTGATATCATTGATCCATTTCCGGCTGTGGAACCGCAGCAGGCCCAGGGGGCACTTGCAGAGATTCTCCGCCTGCATGGTCAGGCACACCAGAAAGACCGGCGCCCGGAACACCAGGGCCGCTGCCGCCATCAGGGGGATGGCCACCAGCCACAGAGGCGCGATATCGATGAGAGACGCGACCTTCGCATCGCCTCCGGCCCGGAGGACGCCGGTGATGTTGGTCACGTCAAAGGCACGCATGGGCATGGCCAGCGCGTAGAGCAGGCACATGCAGGTGGCGGCGTAGGCGGCCCCCTCCGTCAGCTTGAAGAGAGGGAAGAGCACCGGCCGGAAGAAGGTGGGCAGCAGTATCAGCAGCAGGGCCATCACGGCCCCACCGATGGCGATGGACACCAGCAGCAGCGTCCAGCTGACAGAAAATACATGGTCCCGGGATTTTCCCTCTCCAATCTCCTTGCCCACGATAACGGCGGCGGAGGCCGCGATGCCAAAGCAGACCACGGTGGAGAGCCGGTCGATATTGCCCACCAGGGCGTAGGCCGCCAGCATGTCCTGGCTGTTGGACATGTGTCCCATGATAACAGTGAGCATGGAGGTGCCCAGGCTCCACAGGGCCTCGTTGCAGATGACGGGGGTGGAGTAGCGCACGAATTGCCTGAGAATGGTCCGGCCTGGCCGGGCCAGACAGTTCCAGCGCAGCTTCAGCCGTTTGTTCTTCAGGGCGAAGGCCACCGCCACGGTAAACTCCACCACTCGGCTGGTGAGGGTAGCGATGGCCGCGCCGGTGACGCCCAGGGCCGGGGCGCCGAACTTGCCAAAGATGAGCACGTAGTTGAGAAAGGTGTTTACGCACATGGAGATGGCAAAGAGGATCATGCCGAAGGCGGGATACTCCGTGCTCCGCTGGACGCCGGCGTAAACGCTGCTGATACCGTTGAACACATAGGAGAAGCCTACAATGCGGATGTAGTTTACCGCCAGATCAATCAGCGTCTGGTTGGGGGTAATGAGCCCCAGCACCTGCGCCGGGAAAAAGCAGGTAATCAGAGCCAGCGTTGTGGAAAACCCGGTTACGGCGAAAAGAGCCACCCCCATGCACCGGCTGATGTTCTCCTCATCCTCCCGGCCCCAGTACTGGCTTACCAGTACCGCCATGCCGCTTTGAAAGCCGAAGATCACGACCTGGATAATGAAGATGGGCACGTTGGCCGCCGTTACCGCCGCCATCTCCGCGTTGCCCAGCAGCCCCACCATGAACGTGTCGGCGAAGCCCAGAGAGGTGGTGATCAGATTTTGCAGGATGATTGGCAGGGACAGGGCCCAGAGCCGCCGGTAGAATCCCGGCTCCCGGCGAAGAGATTGTAACATAAATGGATCCTTTCATAAGGCATGCATATTTGCACCCAGGGCTTCCCTTGATTCGTTCCTTTTTGCAGGAAGGAATGTGTGCCTTACAGCATGGGGAATCTTGTGTTCCTGTGTGTGAGGAGGGCGTCGGCCAGGGCGTCAATGTCCCCGGTGGTGGTCTCCGGGCCGAAGCTGACCCGGATAGTGCCGGCGGCGGTTTTTCGGTCCAGCCCCATGGCGGTCAGCACATGGCTGGCCTTGCCCCGGTGGCAGGCGGAGCCGGCGGAGACGCAGATGCCCCTGGCGTCCAGATCGGAGACAATATTCTGGCTGGGATAGCCGGGCAGGGACAGGGACAGAATGTGGGGGGCGTCATCCGGGCCTATGAAAATGAGGCCGGGAATTTCCTCCAGACGCCGGTGGGCGTAGGTGCGCAGGGCGCGGACATGGCTGTCAATCTCCTCCCGGTGCTCCAGGCGCAGCCGGACTGCGGCGGCAAAGCCCGCCAGCTGGGCGGTGGCCTCCGTGCCGGGGCGGCCGCCACGCTCCTGGCCGCCGCCGTAGAGCAGGGGCCGGGGGGCCTTGGCCCGGCCCCCGGCGTACAGCGCCCCCGCACCCTTGGGGCCGCCGATCTTATGGGCGGAGAGGGAGATGTAGTCTGCCCCCAGGGTTTTCGCTGTGAAGGGGACCTTCAAAAAGGCCTGGACTGCGTCGGTGTGGAGCAGGGCGGGACAGCCACGGAGCAGTGCCGCCACCTCTTCCACCGGCAGGCGGGCGCCGGTTTCGTTGTTTACCAGCATCACGCTCACCAGCGCCGTGTCGGGACGCAGGGCGGCGGCCACGGCCTGGGCTGAAACCCGGCCCAGGCGGTCCGGCTGGACGTAAGTCACCTCATAGCCCTCTTCCTCCAGGGCCTTCAGACAGGCCAGCACGGCGCTGTGCTCCACGGCGGTGGTGACAATGTGCCGGCCCACCCGGCGGTTCTGCCACAGGGCGGAGCGGATGGCCCAGTTGTCCGCCTCCGTGCCGCAGGAAGTGAAGTAGAGTTCCTCCGGACGGCAGCTAAGGGCTCCGGCCACGGCTGCCCGGCTCTCCTCCAGCAGATCCCGGGCCTGACGGCCCAGGGTATACTGGCTGGAGGGGTTGCCGAACTGCCGGGTCAAAACATCCGCCATGACCTGAGCCACCGGCTGGGGTACCGGTGTGGTGGCGGCATAATCCAAATAGTGCATGGGACCTCCTTTTTCCGTAGAAACAACTTCGCCCTTGCCACGGGAGGGGGATATATATTATAATGGGTCGGAAACAGAAAAAGGCTGTGGGACGGCGGCGCCTGACGCCGGCGTTTCCGCTTGTAGCGCGGAAGCCGTCCATTTTTTATCTCCGGGCGCTGCTCGGAAATGAAAATTGCCATGTCGGCGTCCTGCCGACGGCTGCAATCACAGCGCGTCCCCGGCGATGCCGGGGACATGGGCGTAAAAATAACGCATTATTTTTCATTATAGCAAGAGAGCTGAGAAAAGGCAAGGGGGTGGGCGCGGGTGAAAATCGCCATTTACACGCTGGGCTGTAAGGTAAACCAATATGAGACCCAGGCCATGGAGGGGGCCCTGACGGCCCGGGGGCACACGCTGGTGCCCTTCGAGGAGCAGGCGGACGCATACATTGTCAACACCTGTACCGTCACCGCCGTCAGCGACAAAAAATCCCGCCAGATGATCCGCCGGGCCAGAAAGCAGGCGCCCGGCGCCGTGGTGGCGGTGTGCGGCTGCTACGCACAGACAAAGCCGGAGGAGGTCCGGGCGTTGGATGTGGATCTGATTTCCGGCACCGGGGACCGGATGGCGTTTCTGGATCTTCTGGAGAGCGCTGTCCGGGAGCGGGAGCCGGTGGTCAGTATGGATCAGTCCTTTCGCCGCCGTACCTTTGAGGCCCTGCCCGCCGGCGGCATGTCACAGCGGACCCGGGCCATGCTCAAGGTGGAGGACGGCTGCACCAACTTCTGCTCCTACTGCATCATCCCCTACGCCCGGGGGCCGGTGCGCTCCCTTCCCCTGGCGGACGCCGCGGCGGAAACCCGACGGCTGCGGCAGGAGGGGTACCGGGAACTGGTTCTCACCGGCATCGAAATCTCCTCCTGGGGCCAGGACCTGGGGGGCGGCGTGGGCCTGATCGACCTGCTGGAGACGGTCAGCGCGGCGGCGGGGGACATGCGGCTGCGGCTGGGCTCCCTGGAGCCCAGGACCATCACCGAGGATTTCTGCCGCCGGGCGGCGGCCCTTCCCAATCTCTGCCCCCACTTTCACCTGTCTATGCAGTCCGGCTGCGACGCCACCCTCCGGCGGATGCACCGAAAATACGACACCAATCGGTATAAAATGAGCGTAGAATTACTGAATGTATATTTTTTGCGGCCCGCCATTACCACCGATCTCATTGTGGGCTTTCCCGGGGAGACGGAGGAGGAGTTCCAGCAGACCCTTGCTTTCATCCGCTCCTGCCGGTTCGCGGAGATGCATATTTTCCCCTACTCCATCCGCACGGGGACCCCGGCGGCGGAGATGGAGCAGGTGAGCAGGGCGGTGAAGGAGGAGCGGGCCGCCCGGGCGGCGGAGGTTGCCGCCGCCATGCACCAGGCGTATCTCTCGGAATGCGTGGGGCAGGTGTACCCTGTGCTCTACGAGCAGGCGTATCACGGGCTGTGGCAGGGGCACTGCCCCAACTATATGGTCGCCGCTGTCAGCGGCGAGGACCTGCACAACCGGACGCTGATGACAAAGATTGTTGGTGTGAAGGACGGGCTGCTTCTGGGAGAACTGGTGCGCCCCTAACCCTCCGGGGCGGGCGGCCCCGGGAGCCTGACAAGGAAATAAGCCTGCATCGGCCCACAGGGCCGGAGAAAGAAGAGTTGACCATGGATAACTTTTTCGCATACATTTCCCGCATGAAGTATATCACCCGCTGGTCCCTGATGCGCAACAGCATATCAGAGAACATCCAGGAGCACAGCCACATGGTGGCGGTGCTGGCTCACGCCTTGGGCGTCATCCGGCGGGACGTGTTCCGGCAGCCTTGCGACCCCAACGCCTGCGCCGCGGCGGCGCTGTTTCACGACGCCCCCGAGATCTTTACCGGCGACATGCCCACCCCGGTGAAATACTTCAGTCCCGCCATCCGCCAGGCCTACGGCCAGGTGGAGGATATGGCCGCGGCCCGGCTGCTGGGGATGCTGCCGGAGGAGATGCGGGGCGCCTATGAGCCGCTGCTGCGGGAGGCGGACGGGGAGCAGCGCCGGCTGGTAAAGGCGGCGGACAAGCTGTCCGCCTACATCAAGTGCCTGGAGGAGTTGAAGGCCGGCAACCATGAATTTGCCGACGCCGCCCGGGAGACCCTGTCCGCTCTCCAGCGGATGGGCCTGGCGGAGGTGGACTGGTTTTTGGACCACTTTGGCCCCTCCTTTGGCCTGACGCTGGACCGGCTGCAGTAGTGTCCGGGGAAGGAACCGGTCCTCCCCTCTCCTTTTTGCCTGTTTTTCCTGTAAAAACGAAAGAAAAACCGGCCAAGGCGGAGAAAATACTTGCGTTCCCGGCGGCAGTGTGGTATTATCTGTATGTTGCAGTAGTTAAACCAGAGTGGACTTTTGGGTCCGCTCTTTTTCTTGACCTAAATTGCTGGAGCAAATTTTCCCAGGAATGGGGCAGACTAACCGTGGAATAACCCGATTTCTGTGAAGTGAGGTAGCGCGATGGCGAAAGTAACGGAACTGGTGGCCCAGCTGGCGGCCCCCGCTGTGGAGGCGGCCGGCTGCGAGCTGTGGGATGTGGAGTATGTCCGGGAGGCGGGGACCTGGTTTCTGCGGCTGTACCTGGATAAGGACGGCGGCGTGGACATCATGGACTGCGAGGCGGTGAGCCGGGCGGTCAGCGACCTGCTGGACGAGGCGGACCCCATTGAGGGAAGCTATACCTTTGAGGTATCCTCCGCCGGGGCGGAGCGGGCCTTGAAGCGGCCGTCGGACTTTGCGCGGTTTATGGGGAGCCCTGTTGCCGTGAAGCTGTATAAGGCCCAAAACGGCCGCAAGGAGTTTGCCGGGTATCTGGCCGGCTATCAGAACGGCGACATCACCGTAAAGGTGGGGGATGGGGAGTTGGTGTTTCCCAAGGGCCA